>SVCR01000012.1 GCA_015058265.1 Clostridiales bacterium | reverse complement strand
CGCAAGTATCGCCGCTTCGGACGGAGCCGTGATGAGAGACCGGGCATCTGCTGATGGCAGTGAAGTTCAGACTCTCGCGAAGGACGCAGCAGTAACTGTTTATAAAGAGGTGTTTATCAAGAAGAAGAGCACCGCGGCCAAGAACAGGTGGTACTATGCAGAGGCGAATGGCATGAAGGGCTATATCCGCTCTGATCTGTTGGGGACTCTGAAATATAAGAGTGTCAAGAAGCAGACCACCGATCCTCTTAATTACCGTGTCGGTCCTGCCGTTACGATGAAGAGGGAGGGAACATTCAAGAAGAACAAGAAGATAACAGTTGTCCTCAAGGCCGAGGGCACAGGCAGCGGCACCTGGTACAAGGTCAAATATGACGGCAAGTATTACTTTGTCGACAGCCGTTATGTGAAGGCGGTCAAAGCGTCTTCCAATAAGAGCAGCAAGGTGTCTACTGCAGAGGTCGATACAAGCGTTCCGCAGAACAAGAAAGTCAAGTCTCTCAACGGAGTCAGCTATGCTTCGGGAGAGAAGGACGGAGTCAAATACGTCAACATCACCTATCCGGTCAAAGTCGGCGAGGGATGTCCGTTCGTGCTTGCCGGGACCGTTTCAACCGTTTCAGATGAATACTCACTCAAAGCAGTAACAGGTTATATTCTCGATTCAAAGGGAAATGTGGTACAATCCAAGAAGAAAAAGATCTCTGACGGATCAACTGCATTTTCAATGTCAGCTATAGATGCCAAGATAACCTTCGGCACTCTTGCTAAGGGAGAATACACCTATAAGATAACGGCGAATGCAGGTAATGGCGAACAGGATGTCTGCTCGTTCAAATTCAACATCGTCAAGATCAAAGGACCGAGCGATATCACAGACAAGGCTATTGAGATCGCTTGGCCGGTCGGAACAAAATCAAAGAAATACGTTTATCCAAGCGGTAATTCGACATCTGCATTCAAGGCTGCTTTCGATTATGCCTTCCCTAGCCATAAGAAGTGGGGCAAGGTCACAAGCAAAGGCGCGTCCTGCGATGTATTCGTTGCTGTAGTATGCCGCTCATGCGGCTATGACAGAGACATGCCGGCCGGACTCGGCGGACAGTGGAAATATCTGCCTAAGTCTAAGAAATGGAAGAAAGTCAATTATCACTTCAAAGAGTCTGAGCTCAGGAGCGGAGACATAATAACTTATAGAAGGACCAACGGAGAGGGCCATATAATGCTGTACATCAAGGTCAAAGGCAAAGGCTATCTCTGCGAGGCTGCATATAAGTCAAAGTACGGCATGTTCAATACGTCTCTTAAGAAAGCGCTCAGACCTGCCAAGAATGTCAAGACATTAAGTGTATACAGAGCTGTAAAATAGTACCCGTTGATGCAGAGCTTCTTATGCAGATGAAGCTTTTCGGGTCAGTACAGCCGGACCCGAGACAATGGGACAGGAGAACAGAGATGAGTAAGAAAGTCATTGTCATTGCAGGATTGCTTATCCTCGTTGTGGCAGCTGCTGCATTTCTCTTGCTTGGAAGAGATGATCCGTTTGAACCGGAATACACAGAAGAGCAGATGGCGGCAGAGCATGAAGAAGAGGGCATGACACAGGAAAGCCCGGATGACGTTGAGATAATCGATGAAGACTACGATCCGGATGTTGTCCTCACCCTTGAAGAAGCTCTTCCTGTTATGCTGCTTTACGGATACCAGAAGACGGATAACGGCTATCAGGCAGTGGAGAATACACCGGACGTCAATTCCGTAAGGGTGGTCAATGCCAAGGGCAATCATGTAACGGTCGATCTTGTCTATGATTATGGTAAGGATAATAAGGAAATGATCGATTTCTATAAAGGCGATACCGATGACGCCGTATCGATCATGGTAGCGTCCTTCCTCACCAGGCTTGCCGATCGAGCTAATGCACAATCAGGCACGATGGAATACACTATCAGGGTCGGAGACAAGAAGGTCAAGTCAGGCAGCATGACTCTCAGTGATGCTCGTAAGTATCAGGCGATGTCAGCAGAATAGAGTGCGGAGACCGGTTTCACAGGGTCCCGCTTTGAGAATTATTGATAATACTGAATAACTACCGGGGAGGCAGAGCTGCCTCCCTTTTGTTTTCACGGCCGGCTCCGGCGTACATCTTACCGGAGACTCGTTCAATTGTGATTTGTACCTCTATATGCTACAATATATTGGGTTAATGCCGCCATAACGAAACTAATTGTGCCTAAACAAACAGCACAAAGAAAATAAAGACAGGAGAATACAGATATGGAAAAGAAGCTGTATGCGGCGATCGACAACCGCAAGGTCGCCATCGTCGGAGCAGGATTCGTAGGATCCTCCATAGCATACGCCCTCACGATAAGAAACCTCGCGAGAGATATAGTTCTCATAGATATCAACGAAGAAAGAGCCAGAGGAGAAGCTCTGGATATACAGCACGGGATCTCATATATGGGAGCGTCATCTGTTCATGCCGGAACATATGCTGACTGCGCGAATTGCGACCTGATCATCATCACTGCAGGCCGTCCGCGCCGTAAAGGAGAGACGAGGCTGGACATGATAGCCGACAATATAGGCATCATCAGGAACGTTGTGACTGAAATACAGAAATACTACACGCACGGAGTCATTCTGGTCGTGTCCAACCCTGTAGACATCCTCACCCAGAAAGCATCTGAATGGATGGAGCTGCCGCAGGGCAAGGTCTTCGGTACAGGATGCATATTGGACACATCGAGACTTATCCGCAAGATAGCTGACTATACCAAGCTCAATACCGAAGCGATCAAATGCTATGTAGTCGGAGAACACGGAGATACCCAGTTCCCGGTCTGGAGCAGGTTAGCGATCGCGGGCATCCCTATGGATGAGTATTGCTCGAATGTCGGACTCGAATGGGGCCCGGAACAGCAGGACAAGCTGTATACAGAAGTAAGATCAATGGGAGCATCGATCATCAGCGCCAAGGGCAGGACGCATTACGGCATTGCCACTTGTGTTTGCTCGCTGGCAGATGCCATTCTCAATCAGCGCCTGACGATAGCGCCTGTAACATCTCCTCTGGACGGAGAATACGGGATCAACAACATATCGATCAGCATTCCTTCGATCATCGGGGTCAACGGAGTAGAGCACCATCTGGTCGAGAAATGGACCGAGGATGAGGTGATCAAGCTGAAAGCAAGTGCGGATAGAATGAGAGAGACACTGGAGCGCATCCAGAATTAAGCGGAGGTATCAATGACTTATACGAGAATCACAGATTATCTTGATGAAACAGCAAGCAGACTGCCGGACAAAGCGGCGTATGTCGACTCTAACAGAGCCATCACTTTCCGCGAGATAAGGGATGAAGCGTACAAGCTGGCCGGGGCTCTGGCTGAATCCGGAGTTTTCAAAAAGCCGGTAGGAATATTCCTTGATCAGTGCGCAGAAGTCGTCCCGTCGATCATGGGCGTTGCATACGCAGGGAATTTCTATTCGATCCTTGATGTGGATATGCCGGAAGCAAGGATAGATAAGATCCTCGAGACATTCGAACCTGCAGCGTTGATCACGAGCAGAAAGTTTGCAGACAAAGCAGAAAGCATCCTCAGGGAATACGGCCGTGATGTCAAGCTGGTGATCTACGAGGACGAGCAGGAGAAGCCGCTGACCGGAAGGACAGAGGCCATCATTGACCTGATTAAGGAGAAGGTCGTGAGCACCGATCTTCTGTATGTTCTCTTCACATCCGGCTCGACCGGGATCCCTAAGGGTGTTGCCCAGTCACACGGAGCCGTCATGGCAGAAGTCGAATGGCTGCCTACGACAGTATGCATAGACGAGGATACGGTGTTTGCCAATCAGGCACCTTTCTACTTTGTCATGTCGACATTGGAAGTGTTCCAGACGGTGAAGAACGGATGCACTACATATATCCCGCCGAGGATGGCTTTTGCTTTCCCGGGAATGCTGATGGAATTTCTTATAGAGAACAAAGTCAATACAGTTTACTGGGTACCGACTCTTCTGTGCATGTTCGCGAATATGGGCGCGCTTGAAGAAGAGGAACTGCCGCCTCTTAGGCTTGTGATGGCTTCGGGCGAGGTGATGCCTGTCAAACAGCTGAATATGTGGATGGATGCCTTCCCTGACGCTGTTTTCGTCAACCAGTACGGACCGACAGAGATGGCAGATATCTGCGCATATTATATAGTCGACAGAAGGTTCAAGGATACAGAGAGCCTGCCGATAGGCCGGGCCTGCGAGCATATGGACCTGATCATACTCAATGAAAATGATGAAGAGGCTGCTCCGGGAGAAGAGGGTGAGCTCTGCGGAAGAGGTCCGTCGCTTGCATACGGGTATTACAACAATCCAGAGAAGACAGCTGAGGTGTTCGTGCAGAATCCTCTGGTCAGCGCATATGAGGAGAAGATATACAGATCCGGAGATCTGGTCAGGCTTAATGAACGCGGTGAACTGATATATGTTACTCGTAAAGATTTTCAGATCAAGCATATGGGACACCGTATAGAACTCGGAGAGATCGAGACAGCAGCCAGCTCACTGGAAGGTATGGAGAGATGTGCTTGCGTATATGATGATGTCCGGAAGATGATAGTTATGTTCTGCACAGGCAGCATAGAGGAAGATAAGGTGATCGAGGGAGTCAGAGCTCTCGTACCTGAATACATGGTCCCTTCCAAGGTGATCAAGATGGATGTGCTGCCTCTCAACCTCAATGGAAAGATCGACAGGAAAGGTCTGAAAGGACTGCTTTCGCAATAAAATTACAAGAAAGATAAAATAATTACAAAATGGCGTTTACCAGTTTAGCATTTGCATGCTTTGCGACAATACTTACAATAGTTTACTTTGCTTTCAAGGATAAGGAGTACCAGTGGGTGATACTCCTTATCGGAAGTTATGTTTTCTATTTCTTCACAGGCGTCCGCATCGCGCTGTTCATGGTGTTCACGACAGTGACGACCTATGCTGCGGGAAGACTGATCGGCAATAACACCCGCAGGACCAAGGCGGTGATCAAGGAGCATAAGGAGGAATGGGACAAGAAAACGAAGAAAGCGTATCGTGCCGAGAGGGACAAAGTGAGCCGCCGGATCATGGCGCTTACTCTGCTGGCGAATTTCGGTATTCTTTTCATGCTGAAGTATTACAAGTTCCTGGCGGTCAATATCAACGATCTTATGGGCGGGAGTCTGCCTGTCTTTAAATTCATCCTGCCTCTGGGCATCAGCTTCTACACTTTCCAGTCCATGGGCTATCTGATCGATGTATACAGGGGAGACACTGAGGATGAGAGCAATCTGTTCCGGTTCGCGCTCTTCGTCTCGTTCTTCCCGCAGATAATCCAGGGACCTATCAGTGCCTATGATCAGCTGGCTCACCAGCTGTACGAACCGCATAAACCGGAATACGAGAGATTCAAGTTCGGGCTGGAGCTGATATTGTGGGGCTTGTTCAAGAAGCTGGTCATCGCCGACAGGGCAAGCACTCTGATCGCTGTTATCAAAGGCACTCTCGACGACGGACAGCCTAACGGAACGATGGTGACATTCCTGATACTCGTCTATGCACTCCAGCTTTACGCGGATTTCTCCGCCGGGATCGATATCTCCCGCGGAGTGGCACAGATACTCGGGATCGACATGATACAGAATTTCCGTCAGCCATACTTCTCGATAAGCCTGACAGACTACTGGAACAGATGGCATATCAGTCTGGGAGCGTGGATGAGGAATTACATATTCTATCCGCTGGCGCTCTCCGATACTGCGGGGAAGATCACAGAGAGTATCGGCAACTCATCATTCGGGAAGACCAAAGCCGGGGCGCATATAGCGAACGTGCTCCCCGGGGCTCTTGCTTCGCTGGTGGTGTTCCTTGTCGTAGGTATATGGCACGGGGCAGAATGGAAATATATATGGTTCGGTATCTGGAACGGATTGGTCATAATGATCGCCATCCTGATCGCTCCGCTTATGGACAGTGCTAATAAGGCTCTCCATATCGATCCTGCATCATTCAGACACAGAGTGTTCAGGATCATAAGGACATTCATACTTGTATGCATCGGCTATTATTTCGATGTTGCGGAAAATGCGACACAGGCTTTCCTGTTCCTCCGGCAGACTGTTGTAGGACAGAGTATGAGCGGAGCTGTAGAGGCTGTATCCGCGAACTTTGACAAGTACACACTTCTCGACTGCGGGCTGCTGATGATGATGACAGTACTGCTCTATATTGTCGGGATATTGAGAGAAAAATGCCCTGACGTACCTCTAAGGGTAAGGATCGCGCAGAGGAGCACACTGGTGCAGTGGCTGATACTGTTCGTCGCGATAATGACTCTGTTGGTGCTCGGAGTATACGGCCCGGGATATGATCCTCAGGACTTTGTATATATGCAGTTCTAGGAGGGCACGGATTTGAAAGATAAAATGATCAAAAGAAGAATAAAACTCCTTGGATCTCTGCTCATAGCCATCCTCATCTCGATCGCTTTGCTGCAGCCGTTCTGCATGCCGAGCTTTGAAGATGAGAACAGGATAAGGCGTTTCCATAACGAGCCGGAGAACTCGCTGGATCTGGTGATCATAGGTTCAAGCGATGTATATACAGGTTTTTCGTCAGGCTTGGCCTACCGGGATTACGGAATCAGATCTTATCCATATTCGATAAGCGGGGAGACCTGCCTCATGTGGGAGACCATGGTCAGGGATATCCTCAAGACGCAGGACCCGGATGTGATACTGATCGAGACCTACGGTGCCGGTTACGGAGATAGTCATCTGAGAGAAACCGCTCCGGAAGTATTCAAACTGCTCGATACGTTCCCGTTATCACTGAGTAAATTCAGAGAGGCTAAGCGTATGGCGGAGCTGACGGATGACTCGGACACGTTGAGCTTCCTGTTCCCGTTCATCAAGTACCATGGCAGCTATGGAGCTTACTTCCGCAATCTCAGGAACTTCCTATATCTGCAGCAGAACAAGACAACTCCGCTGAAGGGGATACACAATACGACAGCGACCTTCGATGCTGAAAAGCTCCTGGATCTGTCTAAAGTCGACAAGACTACCAAGCTGAGCAAGGCCTCGGACAAGGCAGTAAGGGAATTCATGGAATATTGCAAGACCATTGATACCAAAGTGGTCTTCATCAAATTCCCGACACTTGCCAAAGAGAAAGGCTCGTTCATGTATGATAAGCATCGCCGCTCCAATATGGTAAGGAAGATAGCCGAAGAAGAAGGCTTTGACTTCATCACCATGCAGAAGTATGCTCATGAAATAGGTCTGGATAACGGGAACGACTTCTATGATTACGGACACGCCAATGTCTACGGACAGAAGAAGATCACAGCCAAGATCTGCGAGATACTGAGGGATGACTACGGAGTCCCGTCCGGAAGATCAGAGTCATCAGAAGAGAACGAGGCCGCGTGGAAGAAGAGCGCTGACGTATATAATGTCTATTACGAGCTGTCAGACAAGCAGATAAAAGAAGGGGTCACGGAAGATCTCAAAGACGATAAGGATACACTCAGAAGAGTGCTTAAGCTACTTAAGGACAAGGAGGAAAAGGATCAATGAAGGAACTTATTGAGAATCTCAAGAGCATCAGAGACGATGTGGATTTCGAGAACTGCACCACGCTGGTAGATGATAATGTCATCAAATCGTTCGACATCATCCGCATTGTGGACATGATCAAGAAGGAATACGGAGTCAAGATACCGGTTTCCAAACTCAAACCTCAGTATTTCAACAGTGCTGAAGCGATATATGATCTCATCGAATCCCTTGAAGATGAGTGATCGGCTCGTGTAAGATCAGAATCATGCAAATAAAGGATCCCGCTCAGACGAGCGGGATCCTGTTGTTTGATCATATCAATCGTATTACTTGTGGATTACCTTGGTGCCTACAGGGAGAGTGTATAAGTACTTAGCGTCGTCCGTATACATTCTGACGCATCCTCTTGTGTTAGGTCTGAGCTGGATAGTGTTCTTTTGACCTCCACTTGCCCAATAGCTTCTGGTATGGAAGTATCCGGATCCATGGAATGTCCTTGCGTAGTCAAAGTAGTATCTTGTTCCGTTCTCAGTCAGGTGATACACACGACCGTATCTTGCTCCAAGTGTCTTAGATGTACTGGTGGAAACCGGCTGATAGAACTTTCCGACTGTGACCTTACAAGTCCTTTTGAGTTTCCAGTTACCCTTCTTGCCCTCGAATATATATACTCTGGAGGTGTACTTGTTGCACCATATCAGATACTTGTTAGCACTTCCAAACTGATTTACATATTTCAGGATAGCGGACTTTGCATAACTCTTCTTCCATGTGTTATCAGCAACGATATCCACGTAGCTGTAAGGTACCCAGCCTTTCTTGCCATTCTTGAGCTTGACCTGAATCCTGCTAGGGGTACCCCAATCGCTTATATGTGAAGGACTCCAGTCAAGAGCAATAGCGCCTTTGGTCTTCTTCTTAATTGTCTTGATCTTGGCATAACCGGATCTGCTCTTGTAGAGAGGTGTTTTCTTATAGAATACTACCTTCCAATCCATTGAAGGATGAACTTTGCTGAGCAGTTTGACTTTGACTTTGATTTTGGACGAAACAACAGCATCATTCGTTGAATACGGGCTGATAGTCTTGACCCTGAATGTGTGAGTACCTTCCTTGAGTTGAATCTTGAAGCTGTTAGTACTGCCGGAAAGACGACGAGCCTTCTTAGGGAGATCTTTAGGACCTTTGTATGCTTCTTTATCCATGAAGATGTAGTAATGTCCGACCTCTCCCGAAGCATCATCCCATGTGATCTTGTACCAGTTGTCGTCCTTTGAGATCTGCTTGATCTTGAGATTCTTGACTTTGCCGACGGTGACAGGAACTGTATAAGTGATCGGATCACTCCATACTACATTGGAATCATCGAGAGCCCAGCCATCTGTAGTAGTGTCTGTCTTATCATATTCTGTCTCGTCGATAGGATATAAGCCCGAATCAGTGTAAGCCCCAACCTGAATGCTATATGTCTTGTTGGCATCAATGTCCATGAAAGTGTGCTCAGTTGCTGTCAGAGAATTGACACGTCTATATCCATATGGAGCAAACGGCTTGGTGCTGGTCCAAATCCTGATAGCATAATAGACGGTCTCACTGGTCTCAGACTCAACAGGATCCCATGTAACTGTAAGATCAGGCTTAGAACCCTTACTGTTATCTCTGGTGATATGGCTTGCATCCAGTACAGGCTTAGATACTGCTGTACTGTCGAGAAGCGCTTCTGATGAATTCTCCTCTGCATCAGTGTCCTCAACGACCGCATCTTCTTCTGCATCGGTATCTTCCGGAACAACTTCCGGAACAGTTTCCTCTGCGACATTCTGCTCATCGCTTTGAACAGGTTCCTGATCGGTAGCGAAAGCAAGACTCATGCTTGTTACAATCATTGCCATCGAGAGGAGAATAGTCAGCATTCTTGATAGATACTTTCTGTTCATAAAACCCCTTTCTTTATTTTGAATAATATTATTTCCTTTGATGTGTACATAGTTATTTCAGTATAACTCTATACTTTTACTATGGATGTTTTATTATACACGAAAAGCCATGCAAATCAAAGAAATGTTAAGGAAAAATAATTGTTGCATGCATGATAAGTAGGGTATTATAAACATATTGTTAGAAAACGCAATTTTCAGAAATGCCCTCTTTTCACCGGAGTACAAAAGGGTATAGACTATCTGTGCGTAATACAGTAAAGGATGACCGTTAAGATGTTTGAGAAATACCAGAAGAAACTGATCAACCTGATGATACTGGCTGATCTTCCCAAGATGAAGCACAGCATCCCTAAGGACTTTTCGCGTGTCAAGAAGATACAGGACAGAAGAGTCAGAAGGCTGGCAAAGAAGGCGTACAAAGTACCGTTCTACAGAGAACGGTTCGACAGAGCAGGTGTCAAGCCTTCAGATATACGATGCGCGGATGACCTGACCAAGCTGCCGCTCCTTTATAAAGAGGAACTGCGCGCATGGATGAAGGAGGAGGACAAGGATCCTAAGTACAAGGACTGGTATCACGATACGACCAGCGGCTCGTCCGGTGTGCCTCTGATGGTTCTGGTGTCGCCTAAGGAAAAGGCATACAACATGGCAAACTGGTTCAGAGTACTGCTGATCGCCGGCTACAATCCTTTCTTCGGAAAGACGATGAGCCGTATGAGCGCTCACAGCGTTACCGGAGAGCACGAGGCCTTCTTCCAGAAGCTCGGAATATTGAGGAGGGGCTTCCTCAACCAGTATGCACCGGAGCCGGATATGGTGAAGCAGGTAAATGAATATCAGCCGGACCTGCTGTACATGAACAAGACGGAGCTGATGAGGCTGTGCCTATACTGCAAGCAGAACAAAGTCAGCATGTGGCAGCCTAAGTTCTTCTGCCCGACGGGTGAGAAGATAGACGATGCCGCAAGGAATCTGTTCAGAGAGATACTGGGACCTAACATCATCGACTCATACGGAACGGCCGAAGCCGGAGCCTGTATGGTCAAGCTCGGGTCTTCCGATGAATATACAGTCCACAACGACTCCTTTGTCGTAAATGTCTATGATGATAACGACCGGCCGGCAGATGAGGGCAAGATAGTCGTCACTCCTCTGTATAAGACTGATCTCCCGCTTATCAATTACGTGGTAGGGGACAAAGTCAATGCTGTAGTCAGGGACGGGGTGCGATTCATATCCGGAGTGCAGGGAAGGATGAATGACGCATTTAAATATGAGACCGGGGAAGTTACGACCTTCTTCGAGATCGCGCCTATAATCGCCCATTGCGAGGATGTGATGCAGATCCGGTTCATACAGGAGGACTATCACAATATCACGGTCCAGTGTGTTCATAATGAAGAGGAGTCAGACCGGACTAAAGAAGAAATAGAAAAAGAGCTGCGAACAGCTCTTGATGCTAAATTCAAGCATCCGTTCAATATAAAGTTCGACTGGATGAAGGTCATCCCGCCGGATGATAACGGAAAACTCAGAATGATCGTCTGCAGAATAGACTAAGTCTATTCTGCAGATTTTTTCAGTTTAAAGAAGCTGTTGCAGCGGTGGCCGCTGTCGATAAGCCCGTTATACTGTATCCTTTCATATTCCGCGATCTTATCGTCGTATTCGGACGGTTTGTCAGGATCGTATATGTTCCCCTCGGAATCCTTGTAATAAACAGCATTGATAACAGGCAGCTCTTCATGCAGATCCAGCAGGTATTTATCGAATCCTGTCAGAGGCATCCCAATAACGCTTTTCAGATACGGCCCCAGATAATTGGCACTGAGCTGGATATCTTCTTCCTGTCCTGCAGCACCGTTTTCCATATCATAATTTGACCATATCATGAACGGGACCTGATGCTTGTATTCTGACCATTTCAGATCAGAGGTCTGATGGTGTTTTCTTCTCATAAGATTGTAGAAGCCGTTGCTCAGCCTCGGCTGATGATCTCCGAAGAACAATATGACAGTATCCTCGTCTACATTGCTGAAGTAATCGATCAGGCCTTTCAGAGCCTCATCGCTGATACTAATAAGATTGAGGTATTGCTCTGTGACATCATTCTGGACCGCTTCCGAGGTTATCCTCAGACCGTTATCTACGATCCCGCTGCTTCTCTCATATCCTCCGTGATTCTGGATGGTAACATTGAAGAGGAAGAATGGAGCATCTGGGTTCTCCTCTCTGTATTTTTCGTATTCCTCTTCTATGATCTTGTAATTATAGTCGTCTGAAACATAGTCTCTGATCATCTCCGGATCGTCAAGGTCTGAGAACGATAGATGAGAATCAAACCCCAGTCTAGGATAAGCCTTGTCACGATTATATGAATCTGCCATTCCCGGATGGAATGCTATATTCCCGCCGTATCCTTCAGATGTGAAGTACCGGGACAGAGACGGAACGTTATCCTTAAGCACGCTGCGGTAGGCAACAGCCATAAATGGGATGTATTTGACGGAAAACCCGGTAAGAGCTTCAAATTCCGTATTCGCTGTTGATCCGCCGAACACTGACGGATGCATCCATCCCTTTACAGTATTATCGCTCAGGCTCCGGTAGAATGGCATGTAATCCTTGTTGACATCAAATTCGCCAAGCAAAGACAGGTCAGCAAAGGACTCGTTCATTACGATGATCACATTAGGCGAATCCGCAGAGACCTCATCTGCTCTGACTGCGGTATCGGATGGATAATCCTGAGCAAGCCCTTTAATATCTGCAGCAAAATAGTCTTCCGGCTTCTTGACATAAGTGTTGGTAGCTGTGATAACGAAGGCCAATGCACTGCCTTTGCTGACATAGGTTGAGCGAGGCTTGAAGCCTGAGACTCTGAGATCTCTGTCTTTCAGAAGGCTGCTGCTGAAGAACATATAGTAGAAGGCCCCTGACCATATGAAGAATATGATGACAGGTATCAGACGCTTCTTTATTGGAAGACCTGCATGCCCGGCCGGAGCAAAGGAGGTCAGGATCCAGATCGCAGATATGACGATGGCGGTAATTGAATAGCGGTCAAAGGTCAGCGAGTATGATCCGGCAACCTGCATAGCCGTATTGAGCTGCGCGATATCTGTTGCGATCAGAGGAGTGTCACGGAAGAGAGTAAGCGCATAATTAGCTAATCCGAATCCGGAAGCGATGAGGACCGTGGCAGCGGAAGTGAATCTCACGCGGTTGCTCAGAGTGTAGATCAGCCACCATATCAATCCTATAATGAACAGATTGAACAGACCGATCTGCTCCGGTGACAGAAGCTGCTCAAGGAACATTTCGATGCTGAAGCCTGAGTATAACTGTATCACAAAGTAGGAGACCAGCGGAGCAGCAACGAACATGATACGTGTGACAGCTTTGCTGAGATCGAACGGCCATCGTTTGGCGGCCAGAAGCTTCTCGTCGATGATCTCAAAAGGAATAAGAATGAATATCAGAGCTGCAAAAGCAGCAGCTAAAAGTGATTTGTACAGAGCCTTAGGAAAACGGAGAAATATAAACGAAGACTTCACCCAGGAGTCAGCGCATTCTTCCCCGTCTATGACGGCATTATATGTATCGGCCTCTCGGTTGTGGAAATCGGGGTCGGTATCGAGAACAAGATCCAGTTCCTCAGGGCTCGATATATCTTCAGCAGATATCCCGATGGTGTAATACTCATTTTCAGTGACCGGGATAGAAACCGAGGACTGCTGCTGCGTTGAGACTATGCGGTTGAAGTTTGCCTCGGCAGAGTCTCCTCCGAGTATAAATTTAGTGGATTTGTTCTGATTGAGGAGAGAGGCATCCAGCTCAGTGGACGCTACTTCTTTATCTTGAGGGTCTTTGAGAGTAACAGTGATCTTACCGGTCGCCTTCTCACCGGCAGGATTGAAGAATCTGATCTTGAGCTGTCCCAGGGCGTCTGATTTGGTACGGAATTTCTGCTCTACGTAATGGTCGCCGAGCATGGAGACCTTGACCATATCTGTTCCGTCTCTATGGGTATAGATATCCTCCAGGATGCTTTCCCTGAAGCTGTCTTTCTGAGTGATAAGAAATATCAGTGCAGCCATGAGGAGAAGAAGGAGGATAGATTTCTTAATTATAGATCTTCGTAGTGTGATATCTGTTTTAGTGCGTTCTGAAAAGAGTGGTAACTTACTTGTGTCTGGATTCATGTTTATCTGTTTAGTGATAGCATATTTGAGCTTCAGTAATAACGTATTGATCGGAGGATGGCAATCAGCTCATCCTCCGATATGATCAATCTATTTTAATAGTCACATTTGACATGGCCTTTTCCAGGGATGCGACAGCTGCCTGCAGATCCTTGCCCTTGGTTATGACATGCCCTATGCGGTGAGGCCCGATCCTGAACTTATGGACTTCATCTCCCGGTTTCATGTCGAATTGGACATCGAGCAGATTCGGATCAGCATAGCTGCCGTCACTCAGACGTTCATTGCAGTCTTCCTGCGAGACAATATGTCCGTCCTTGTCAGCCATGAGCAGATGGCTGGCATTAGGTACAGCGCTGTCAGAACTGAAATCGACATGCTCACCGAGTGCGACCCTTATGATCTTCTCGTAATAGTCAAAGTCATAATAAATTGCCACGAGTTCAGCAAGGCAGGTTGCTCCCGATCTGCCTCCTATCTCAAGAACATATGTCTTGCCGTCCTTGAGTATGAAGTCAGCGTTGATCGCGCAGTTGTCGAGCTTCATAGCTCTGACTGCAGCCGCGAGGGTCTCTCTTGCGTCCTCGATGACTTCCTCAGGGAGATCATAAGGAGCAAAGTGGCCGACAGGAACTCCGGTGTTGCCCTTGAATACATAATCTCCGTGAGGAAGTATGAATTCAAGCTTTCCGTCCTGTACGAATGCCTGGGCGCCGAATTCTTCGCCTTCGATGAACTCTTCAACTATGAATCTGTCTGAACGTGTATTATCGAT
Source organism: Clostridiales bacterium (assembly GCA_015058265.1). Next base: position 976 of record SVCR01000012.1, on the reverse strand, counting down.
CGACGATTGTCTGGCGGCATCGAATTCTTCCGGAGAATCTACACGGGTGATCCCGCGGCTCCCGGATGAATCTATCGATTTAAAGATGAGAGGGAACCTGAGCCCGTCAAGCTTGCTGCGGTAGTCCGCATCTTCGATGGCTATCTCGCGGAACTTTGCCGAACGGACACCTTCTCTCTCATAAGCTTCTTTCATGAGAAGCTTGTTGGAAGATATCATTGCCGCTTCGAAGCTCAGTCCCTTCAGACCGAGCTCGTCGCAGACCTTTCCAATCGTCGGAACGGCGACATCTGTTCCGGCTGTGACGACTCCGTCCACCTGCTCTGTACGCGCAAGCTCAAGGATGGCGTCGTAGTCTACAGTATTTTCATAATAGACTTTGTCAGCGAGGGCAAAGCCCGGATAGTTTCCCTTGATACTTGTGACAATGGTCTCTATCCCCATTTTTTTAGCTGTAGTGATCAGCGGCACCTGGTAAATTCCTGCGCCGAGTATTAGTAATTTCTTCATTGCTGTCGTTTGCTCCCTTCCTTAACCTCCGCGAATTGTGATCCTGTCTCAGGAGCCCCGGACATTTCTGAAACTTCTGCAGAGCCTTGTTCCGCACTGCTGTTACCTGTCTTGCCCTGATATATCTCCCGCACCACGAATTGCGGAGCGTTGCTCATGTTCTGGAACATCCTGCCGATATATTCACCTGTGATCCCGAGGAAGAAGATGATCATTCCCGAGAAGAAGAACAGTGCTACCATCATTGATGACCAGCCTACAGCCGTTGCCGGATGCAGGAGCTTGCGTATGAATATGTAAATTGCTCCGATGATACCGAGCGCGAACATGGCAGCACCGACCTTCTGTGCCATCTTGAGAGGGACTACAGAGAATCCCATGATGTTGGACCACAGACCTATGAGCTTCTTCATTGTGTAGTTCGACTTGCCGTAAGCTCTCTCAAAATGCTCCACCGGTACTGAAG
>SVCR01000239.1 GCA_015058265.1 Clostridiales bacterium | reverse complement strand
CAGTCCAGGATCAAAGAGCTTCAGGACGAGCAGGGTGAGTACACTCACGAGAAGGCTGCTCTCCACTACAACAAGCACATCCTTGATGAGAAGGATGACAACCTCATGGAGCTGACATACAAGGATCGCAAGAGGATCCACAACCTCAAGTACTACACATGGGTCGAGCAGCAGGGCAAGACTGTTGACGAGATCAATGCACTGTGGTACGACGAAGCGAATACCTGGGGCGCTCTCAGAAAAGAGAGAGAAAAAGTCGACGAGCTCATCAACGAGTTCAACGAAGCTACAGGTCTGCTCAAGAAACTGTAAAACTGTGTTAAATAACAAAGGAGACTGCATTCACGCAGCCTCCTTTGTCCGTTTCAGACAGGCTTTTGCTTATTGCCAAATCTTAAAACTGTTTTAACATTTTTTATTGTCTTTGCAGATTTTAAGAATTATAATTAAGTCATCATAAACTTATCTGCTGATACGTTCGGAAAATGTTCTTTGAACGGGGCAGATCACTATCCATATGTGTGTATAAACAGGAGGATAATTTTATGAAGAAGAAACTTATTGCTTTTATTGTTTGCTTAGTAATGGTTATGATGCCAATGCTGGCAGCCTGCGGTGGAGGCGGCGGCGGTGAAGAAAGCGGCGATGCCGGTGACTTCAAGGTCGCTCTGATCTGCCTCCATGATGAGAACTCCACATATGACCTCAACTTCATCAACGGATTCAAAGAAGCCATGGGAGAACTGGGACTCAGTGAAGATCAGTACATGATCAAGACAGGCGTTCCTGAAGGTCAGGAGTGCTACGATGCAGCTGCTGAACTTGCTGATGCCGGCTGCAAACTGATCTTCTCCGATTCGTTCGGCCATCAGGACTACATGCTCCAGGCTGCAACAGAATTCCCTGATGTTCAGTTCGTAAGCTGCACAGGCGACAAGGCTCTTGTAGCAGGCCAGGACAACTATCACAATGCATTCGCAGCTATCTATGAGGGACGTTACCTCGCAGGTGTTGCTGCAGGCATGAAGCTCAACGAGCTCAAGGATGCAGGCAAGCTCAAAGGCGCTACACCTAAGATGGGATATGTCGGAGCATTCACCTATGCTGAGGTTATCTCCGGATACACATCGTTCTATCTCGGCGCAAAGAGCGTATGCCCGGATGTAACGATGGATGTTACATTCACAGGTTCATGGTATGATGAGACCGCTGAAAAGGAAGCTGCCAACAAGCTGATCCAGGGCGGCTGCGACCTGATCTCACAGCACGCTGACTCCTTCGGAGCACCTACTGCATGCGAGAACGCAGGAATCCCTAACGTATCCTACAACGGAAGCACAAAGGAAGCTGGTCCTAACACTTACATCATCTCATCCAGAATCAACTGGGCACCGTTCTTCAAGTATGCTTCTGAAGCAGTTCAGAAGGGCGAGAACTTTGATACCAACTGGACAGGAACTATCGAAACCGGTTCTGTTGAACTTACAGAGCTCAATGAGGATGTTGCTGCTGAAGGTACTGCCGCTAAGCTCGAAGAGGTAGAGGCAGGACTCAAGGACGGCTCGATCCACGTATTCGACACAAGCACATTCACAGTTGAGGGAGCTACCCTTGATTCGTACCAGGCTGACGTTGAATCCGATCCTGACTATGCTCCGGATACAGAAGTCATCTCTGACGGATACTTCCATGAATCCGAGTACAGATCGGCTCCGTACTTCAACATCAACATCGATGGCATCAACCTGCTCGATACTAACTTCGGTTAAACTACAGGTTTGATATCCACAACAGCATAACTGTTAAATAGCATTGGCCGGTCTCGTGAAGGCGGGACCGGCCAAATTTTAAAAGAAAGCAGATAAGCAGATCTTCGAAAGGGGGTATTATTTTGCAAGACAGCAGAACACCCGCAGTTTCGATGAGAAACATTACCAAGACATTCGGCACCATCACAGCCAACAAGAATGTCGATCTCGATATCTACCGCGGAGAGATATTGTCACTCCTCGGAGAGAACGGTTCGGGCAAGACGACGCTGATGAACATGCTCTCGGGAATATATTTTCCGGATGAAGGCGAGATCTTTATCGACGGCGAGCCTGTCGTCATATCTTCTCCTAAAGTCGCATCCGACCTGGGTATCGGAATGATCCATCAGCACTTCAAACTCGTCAATGTCTTTACCGCTGCGCAGAATATCATACTCGGCATAGATCAGGATTCCGAAGACGGTAAAAAGATCAAGGGATTCAGCAAACTCGATGTCGAGAAAGCGTCAAAGAAGATACGCGAGATATGCGATCTTTACGGATTCGATGTAGATCCGGATCAGAAAGTCTATGACATGTCCGTGTCTCAGAAGCAGACAGTAGAGATCGTAAAGGTCCTTTATAAAGGTGCGGACATACTTATACTCGATGAACCTACCGCGGTACTGACTCCGCAGGAGACCGAAAAGCTCTTTGCGGTGCTCCGCAATATGAGAGAAGACGGAAAGACGGTGGTCATCATCACACACAAGCTGCACGAGGTAGAGGCTATTTCAGACAAGGTAGCCATACTTCGCAAGGGCGAGTATATTGGAACACTGATTACAAAGGAGACCAACGCTCAGGAAATGACCAACATGATGGTCGGGCGTGAGGTCAAACTCAATATAGACAGACCTGAGCCTCATGATGTTAAGCCTAGGATCAAAGTAAAGGGTCTGACGGTAAGGTCTGAGGACGGCCTGCTTAAGCTTGACGATGTATCCTTTACCGCGAACACAGGCGAAGTCCTGGGAATAGCCGGTATTTCCGGCTGCGGCCAGAAGGAACTGCTTGAGGCAATAGCCGGTCTTCAGCCAATAGAAAAAGGCGAGATCATTTACGTCGAGGACGACGGCACAGAAACGAATCTTACTGAGCTGAGCGATCTGGAGATCGACGCCAAGGGAGTATCGCTTGCGTTCGTCCCTGAAGACAGACTGGGCATGGGACTTGTTGCCAGCATGGATCTTGTTGACAACATGATGCTCAGATCATTCAGGAGAAAGGGCAAGATCGCAGGCTTCACCGACCGCAAGACTCCTAGAGACCTTGCGGAGAAGGTCGTCGAAGAGCTTGAGGTCGTGACGCCGAGCCTTGAAACACCGGTACGCAGACTCTCCGGAGGTAACGTACAGAAGGTGCTGGTCGGACGTGAGATCGCCATGAATCCTACAGTGCTCATGTCTGCTTACGCAGTAAGAGGACTTGATATCAACGCGTCGTATATCATATACGACCTCGTGAATCAGCAGAAGGAACGCGGAGTAGCCGTCATATTTGTCGGCGAGGACCTCGACGTACTGCTTGAGTTATCAGACCGCATACTGGTCCTTTGCGGAGGCAAAGTGAGCGGAATAGTAGACGGCAGAACGGCGGATAAGAACGGAGTAGGTCTGCTCATGACAAAGCTTGGAGGTGAAGCAAATGGATAAGAAAACCAAGGAACCATTGATCCACATAACCAAGCGTAAAATGATCCCT
>SVCR01000238.1 GCA_015058265.1 Clostridiales bacterium | reverse complement strand
ACCGTATTTCACATCTCGTGGATATCTGACGGATACAGCTATTCAACTGTAGATATATGGAATCGGCAGAATATGTTCATACCTATGAATGAGCTGCTGAAGATGCCCTGGTACTTTGCCTTATTACTGATAGCTGAGGACAGGATTGCTTCAAATTTTGACAGCCACAAGGTTCTGAGCTGGAGTGTTGAAGATATGCCTGACAGAATAGTATCGGATGCTATGAAAAGAAACGGCAATGCAGCCAGCGATAATGAGGATCCGCTCCAGATTGTTATATCAAATGAGACTATCGAGCTTGTATGTTACGCAATGACAAAGCTCAATGACAGACAGCGAGAGATCCTTATAGATTTTTATGTCAGGGAGAAGGGAATCACCGAAATCGGAGAGAAGTTCAAAATCACGATCCAGGGTGTATGCAACAGTAAGAGCAGAGGCGCAAAAAAACTTAATGTGATAGTCAGAGATCTCAGCAAGGTGCATATCAGGAAGCTGAGGAGACAGTAAAAAGGGAATTAATAAATCATTCAGATAACAGCAATAATGTATCGCATGCCGGCATCTCTTATACGAGGTGCCGGTATATTTTTTGACAAAGACTGTGTAAATCAGCTCTGTCACAAAGGAATAGTAGAGGGCAATATGCTTTCGAGTCTTGAGGAAGGAGAGAATTTGATTACGTATATTGCTAATGAATGGTTTTAGGAGGAACCTGTAAATGAATGAAAAACGATTTAGTAGCTTAGGCAGGGCAGGCAGCAGGCTGTCAGCCTGCCTTGCAGTGCTGATGATATTCAGCATGATTCTGTCGCTCACGACGCAGACAGCGCACGCTGCTTTCAGCGGCAAAAAAGGCAGTAAATACACAGTATATGATGGTGGCCAGATCGTCTACGGATCAGGCAGCGGTGGATACAGTAATTCAAGGAAGTGTGATTTGGGTGATGATCTCGGCAGCAGATACTCTTATTGTGTTCAGCCTTCAAAGCTGTCTCCGGGGACAGGAACTGTAACAGTAGATAAGGTAGTCACGGACGATAATGACACGGGCAAGTGGAATGCTCTACGAAATATTGTTTACTATTCTCCGTCCTATCCCGGATATGAGAACAACGTAAAGAATGTCAAATCAAACTACTATACAGGTGATTTCAGCAAGGACTGGGGAATAGCACATCTGGCGCTGTCATATGTATATGAGGGCAGACCATCAGATCTGGCAACTTTCGGTGGAACACATGCGTCAGATCTTGGAGATGTATGGACCAAGGCGAAGAAGCTTGGGGATGCTCTATGGAAGGCAGACTCATCTAAGGACGATGCAGTTCCTGAAAGTTTTAAGGTATTCATCTGTTATATGTCAGGAGTACAGGACATGGTAGTCGGATATCTTGAGGCTCCGGGATATGCCAAGCTTAAGAAGGCATCAAACAGAACTTCTATCACCAAAGACAACGACTGTTATGATCTTGCAGGAGCTGAATACACTATTTATGACAGCAACGGTAAGGCCGTTGATTACCTGTATACCGACAGCAGCGGCAACAGCAACACAGTAGAGCTGCTTGAAGGCACATATACAGCTAAGGAGACATATGCTCCTCCGGGATATGCCAAGGATACTGAAACATATACTGTAAAAGTAGTATCTGAGGAGACGACAACATTCACAGCTAAAGAAGAGCCAATCACAGATATTATTAAACTTCTGCTGACTAAGAATCCTGTCGGCTACCCGCACGACCATGGTGAAGGTGATGCCACGCTCAAAGGCGCCATATACAAGTTCAGTTATTATGATTATCTGGACAGACCAGAAGTGCTGCTGCAAGTCAGAAGCGCTAAAGGTGTACTGAGCAGTGAACCGACTGCAGTATGGTATTTCACTACTGACGAGCAGGGCAGGATCGATGGCCAGAATCCGGCATTTGCAAGCGGTTATACCAACTCAAAGCTGTATCAGGACAAGGATGGTAAGACCGCATATCCACTCGGAACATATCTTATTCAGGAAGTAGAACCGTCTACAGGTTATCTCCTTAATGACGAGATCATGACTGTTACGATAGATGAGGATGGTACAGATAATCTTCATGTGAAGACATACAACGAGACTATCAAAGGCGATGAAACCATTATCAGAGGTGGAGTCAAACTTGCCAAGATCGATAATGACCTGGATGAAGCATATGCTCAGGGTGATGCGACTCTCGCCGGGGCTGAATTTACAATATATAACCAGTCCGAGGAGACCGTTATGGTAAATGGTAAGGAGATCGGCAAAGGCGATGCAGCTCTTACGATAACTACGAATGAAGATGGCATTGCAGCATCTGGAGATCATGACCTGCCTTATGGATCATATATTGTTAAGGAGACAAAGCCATCACAAGGGTATCTTCTGAATGAAGAATGGTCACACGCTTTCAAGATCAGAGAAGATGGTGTGACCATCGATCTGACAGAAGATAAGGTCAGAGAGGCAGTTAAGCGAGGTGGGGTCCAGATCATCAAACGCGACAAGGAAATCGTGAACTCAGAAGTACTCGGCGGAGCAGATCTTAATGGAATCGTTATGACTATCAAGAATGCTTCAGGACACGATGTTGTTGTCAGGAAAGACTTCGGAGATGCTTCTGTCAAAGTAGACTGGAAGAAGCTAGAAACAAAGAAGGCTTTATTTGATGATGGGACGATCCTTCGTGTTCCTTCGGGCAAGGATGTAGGGATAATAACGGTTCACTGGAATGAAGAGAAGAAAGCCTATACGGCTGAAACTCTTGCAGACGATTTGCCTTATGGTACCTATACCATTCGTGAGTCAAAAACCAATGACAGCTATCAGAGAACAGACAAGACTGAGCACACATTTGAGATCAGAGAGGACGGAGTGATAGCTTCATATGATGACGGAAAGAATGAAGCGGCTCTTACCTTCGATAACTATGTTTACAGATCAGATCTGCAGGGAACCAAGATTGGTGACGGTAATTCAGAGAGATTCTCATATGTTCCGTTTAAAATCACAAGCCTTACAAATGATGAAACACATGTAGTTGTAGCAGATATGAACGGATACTTCTCGACTAAGGATCAGAGAACACAGGACAAGCTTGAAGAAGATGAAGCTGCAGATAATACACGCAGTCAGAATCCGTTCGATGATCTGCTGCATGCGGAGAAGATCACAACTGCAGAGATCAAGGAGAGAAAGGAAGATATCAAACAGGGCGTCTGGTTTGGCACAGGAGAGTTTGATTCGAAGGCCCCAATGGATGGGAATTACGGAGCTCTGCCTTACGATACCTACATCATTGAAGAACTGCCTTGTGAAAAGAATGAAGGATATACTCTTCAGAAATTCCAGTTTACCGTAGATGATAAGACACGAAACGGATCTGTAGATCTTGAAACTATCACTGATGATATTCCTGAAATCGGCACAGAGGCATCAGTCAATGGAGAAAATGCAAATGTGAGACCGGATAAAACTATTACACTTATTGATAAGATCACATACAGCGGGCTCAAGAGAGGTGAGACT
>SVCR01000011.1 GCA_015058265.1 Clostridiales bacterium | reverse complement strand
TCGCATCTAAAATCTCTTGAGGCGGTACCTGTCGGAACCAAGCTCCATATCTCGTCGAAGATCACAGAGAACGGGCGCGTCTTCGACCGATACAGGGTAACGGGAACCACACCTCAGATCGACCTTCACCGTGCCGATCAGGACATAACGATACTCGGACAGGCAGACATCTTCGCCTATGCTCGTGATTCATATTATTACCTGCATCTGGATCCTAACGGAGGCGTTGGCGACGCTCTCGATATAGAACTCAGCTACAAGCAGGAGGAAACCTTGCCGGAGAGCCCGTTTACCCGCGACGGCTGGACGTTTAAGGGATGGAACACTGAGAATGACGGCAGCGGGACCGCTTACAGTGACGGACAGACTGTCTCTGCGCTCACTGAAGAGGACGGTGCTGTCATATGGCTCTTTGCACAGTGGGAGAAGAAAAAACCGAAACCTGAGCCTAAACCTGTTCCGAAGAAGACGGCGGTCATCTCGTATGATCTCAACGGCGGTACGCTGGACGGCAAGACAGGCATAATAACGGAAAAGCACGAAGTAGGCGAGGTCATCACAGTGATGAAGGCGCCTAAGAGGAAGGGATATAAATTCAGATATTGGAAAGGCTCGAAATACTATCCGGGAGATAAATTTACAGTTGCGGAAGACCACACGCTGACCGCGGTCTGGAAGAAGGACAATGGCAACGGCAACGGCAACGGACGGAATGGCCCGGCGACAGGCGATACCGGTGTCATGCCTTGGCTGGTCCTCTTTCTGGGCAGCATGGCGACACTGACAGGCCTCTGCCTGAAGCGCCGCAGATAAAAACAAAAGCAAGTTCATTATCCTGATGATCCGGCAGACGCGATTTACTTATACTTGTATTTCGCGTCTTTTGTTATAATCAGAATATGAGAACAGCAAGAAAAAGACAGATCATAATTCATGTGGATATGGACGCTTTCTACGCTGCTGTAGAGGTCAGGGATGACCCGTCACTCAAGGGAAAGCCGCTTATCATCGGGTCTTTGCCTACCGAACGGGGCGTAGTCTCGACCTGCAGCTACGAGGCCAGAAAGTACGGGGTCCATTCCGCCATGAACATCAAGGAAGCTTACAGGCTTTGCCCGCACGGCATCTTCATGCATCCCAATTTCGATAAGTACAGAGCCGTATCTCATCAGCTGCATGAGATATGGTATGACTATGCTGTCAGGATGGAGACGCTTGCACTGGATGAGGCCTATCTTGATGTGACCTACAGCGCGGGCACATTCGAGCGCGCATGCGAGATGGCGAGAACGATCAAAGAACGAGTACGCAGCGAGACCGGGCTTTCGTGCTCTGTAGGGATCGCTTACTCAAAGACTGCCGCCAAAACAGCCAGCGAAGAGAAGAAACCCGATGGTTATTTTGAGATACCGACGCGGCAGGATTTCATCGATCTGATGATAGACCGCAAGGTCAGCGCGCTGTACACTGTAGGAGCGAAAACCGCGGAGAAGCTTAACAAACTGGGGATATACACGATCCGTGACATACAGGAACGCAAGGATGAGATAATAGAGCGGTTTGGCAAACACGGGCGAATGATAACGGATCTTGCCTTCGGGATCGATGACCGCGAGGTGATTGAATACAAGCCGGAGGACGCAAAATCCATCAGCCGTGAGATCACTTTCCAAGAAGATGTCGATAATTATGAACTCCTGGATGATGCTCTGGTGCTTCTTGCGATCTCGGTCGAGAACAGGGCAAAGCGGCATGGACTCCATGGCAAAGGGATCACGCTCAAGCTCACGTATAAGGATATGAAGAGCATCACCAGGTCGAGGACTGTTCCGTCTGCTGACAGAGCCGGGACGATATACCTTGAGACATCAAGAATGCTGCGGCAGGTGGAAAACAGACCTGTGAGACTGATCGGAGCAGGGATCTATAATCTGTCCGGTGATGAAGGCCGGCAGATGACGATCGGAGATTACATTGAAGATCCTGCATCTTCAGGCGGGCAGCTATCCGATAGTGAGCAGATCGGTGAAGCCGGGAGGATATCCGGAGGAGGTCAGATAATAGAGATCAGGCTCCGCGAGATGCAGGAAAGATACGGACTTGACTTTGCCGGGCATCTTGAGGAAATATATAGAGGAACTACCCTCTACCGGACACTGGAGTACATGAGAAAACACTTCAGATAAGAGAACATGACATTTGATATTCGGAGGTGCGAAGTGGAACTAAAGACATTTGATTATGAACTGACAGTATGTAAGGTGGCAGACACCGCGATGATCGATCTTAGTAAGGACTTCTATTTCATCGGCAAGACTGATGAAGAGCTTTCGCTCGTCTGCAGGACAGAAGATACTCCTGACTGCACGACAGAACGAGATGACGGCTGGAAATGCTTCAGGATCCAGGGAGTGCTGGACTTCTCGCTAATAGGGATACTTTCTAAGATATCGGGGATTCTTGCGGATAATAAGATAGGCATCTTCGCTGTATCGACATATAACACGGACTACATCCTGGTCAAATCAGAGAACTTCAGCAAAGCGATAGATGTGCTCAGCAAAGAAGGATATTCAATCAGATAGGATGACATATTTGTGATGATCGGATTGCTTTTAGGGAGATGATTACATGAGAGAGTCGAACAAATTGCAGGCCGAAATGATGGATGCCATAAGAAGCGGCGCGGCCTGGTTCACAACCGGAAAAGACAAGTTCGTCAAGATCGGCTACAGTAAAGTTGATGGCTGTTATTTTGCCAGGGAATGTAACCTGAAAGGCGGAAGCCTTGAAGGCGGAGCATATTCTTTCGGCACCGACTGGTTCGATATCAGCTTTCACGGAAAGAGGATAGACATATACACGGATCCTGAGACCTTCAAACGCTGGGATGTGCTCTATGATCCGGTCAAAGGGACTGCCATGAAAGGGGTCAAAGATGCAGTAAGCATAGAAGCGCGAATACTTGAGTTCTGCAAGCAGGCAGACAGGGAAGCTCTGGCCGGCAATCTTGAACCATTCGTAATAAGCGGTACTAATTTTGATAAGGTCATCGAACTGAGTGAGGACTGATATAACAGACGCCGCTCAATCCTGGTTGAACACGAACAACAGAAAGCCCCGCGCAATAGCGCGGGGCTGTTTAGTACCGATGATCGGATCGAACTATGCGTCGAGTCCGTTCTTGATGCGGTTCTCTGCGAAGTTTGTAGCGATAACTCCTTCAGGAACGCCTGTTGCTGCGGATTCCTCGAGCATTCTGTAGACTGTGTTATAGATGTTGTGTACCTGCTTCAGGACGTTTTCTTTGTCATATGTCGTGAAGGCTTCCTGACCGGCGTTGATAACACCGCCGCCGTTGATGATGAAGTCAGGAGCATACAGGATCCCACGAGCCTTGAGAGCCTCGCCGCAGGCATCATCGTAGATAACGTTGTTTGCAGCACCTGCGATAGCTTTGCACTTGAACTGCGGAATGGTCTTAGGATTAACAACTGCACCGAGAGCGCAAGGAGCGAATATATCACACTCTACACCGTAGATCTCATCTCTTCCTACTTCGGTAGCTCCGAGTTCTTCAACTGCATATTTCATTGCTTCACGGTTGGAATTGTTGCATACGATGAGCTGAGCGCCGGCAGCATGGAGCTTCTTGGCTACATCCATTCCTACTTTGCCGAGACCCTGAACTGCGATCTTCATTCCCTCAAGACTGTCAGATCCGTTCATGAACTGAGCTACAGCACGGATACCGTCAAATACTCCGATAGCTGTGAATGGCGAAGGGTCGCCTGATACATCAGCGCGTCCGACTACATACTGGCATGTGCGGAGGATGTAGTCAGCATCCTTAGTGTCGGTGTTAACATCTTCAGCTGTGTAATACTTGCCCATGAATGTGTTGACTGCTTCACCGAATGCTTCGAACATAGCTTCAGTCTTCTGAGAAGGATCAGCAATAATAACACCTTTGGCTCCGCCGAGAGGCATTCCTGCTGCGGCATTCTTGTGGCTCATACCGCGGGAAAGACGGAGTACATCGAAGAGCGCGTCTTCTTCGCTTGCATAAGGCCACAGACGGCATCCGCCGACAGCCGGTCCGAGATTAGTGTTGTGAAGTGCGATAATGCATTTCAAGCCGGCCTTTTCATTGTTAAAATAAGCAACCTGTTCATGGCCATAAGCACGGATCATCTCTATATTTGTCATTACTGTTCCTCCAATCGTTATAGTGTACATTAATGTGCTTGATGATTTTTGTTTCCAACATATTAAAAATAAAACTGCAGGGCGGTAATTGTCAACAAAAAACAAAATTATAATTCTGATTTTGTGAAAAAGTACAAAATGCAATACTCTGATGCCGCCCGTTTCTTAATTAGTGTTATAATGTTAACAGTGTGATAAAATAAAAATATCAATCTTGGAATAAAGCAGAGCGCATTATGATCTGTGGCGATGGTTCTCATCGGGATGCGTCTGCCGCGAAGGGAGAATACAGTGTCAGAGCATGATAATGAAATGATATATGACAGTGTCAGAAGGCTGGAAAAACCCAGAGCTAAAGGTTTGCTTTCGCTTATTTTCAGCCGTTTTTTTATTTTTGCTTTGCTCATTCTGGTTCAGATAGGACTGATCCTCTATGTTGTTAATCTGGCAAGCGAGCACATAGAGCACTATCTGATTATCGAGCGTATCTTCGCATTCCTGATGATAGTCTATCTTTTCAGCTGTTCTATGGAGGCTTCAGCCAAGCTGACATGGATGCTCATCATCTCTCTCCTGCCTGTCGCCGGCGCGGCGATATTACTGTTTACCAAGGTCAATCTTGGCAACCGGCGGATAAGCAGAGCGATAGCGTCAATAACCAAGGAGACAAAACACGCTCTGCCGCAGGCTGAAGATGTAATGGAGGATCTCCACGTTGACGGCGGGAATACAGATGACCTGGTAAGGTATCTTAGCCGAAGCGGGTGCTTCCCGGCCTACAGGAATACTGAGACCGTGTACTTTCCGAGCGGAGAGGCTAAGTTTGAAGCTGTACTTAAAGAATTGGAGAAAGCGACAGAGTATATTTTCCTTGAGTATTTCATCATTGAAGAGGGATACATGTGGGGGAGGATCCTCGAGACTCTGATACGCAAAGCTGAAGAAGGCGTAATAGTGCGTGTAATGTACGACGGGATGTGCGAAATGTCTACCGTCTCGCCGGATTACGATAAGAAACTCAGGGAAGTCGGTATCGAGGCAAAGCCTTTCTCTCCGATCAGACCGCTTGTTTCCTCGCACTATAATTACAGAGATCACCGCAAGATACTTGTTGTAGACGGCAAGGTCGCCTTTACGGGAGGCGTAAATCTGGCGGACGAGTATATCAATAAAAAGGAACGCTTCGGACATTGGAAGGACGCGGCAGTAATGATCAAGGGGCCGGCAGTCAAAAGCTTTGTCCTGATGTTCCTGCAGATGTGGAATATAGGGTCAGATACCAGAGAGCTTAATGCGTATCTGGCTGAGGATCACGGACCGGCTGAACCGGAGGGCGGTTATGTCATACCTTTCTGCGACAGTCCGCTCGATGATGATAAGGTCGGAGAAACAGTATATATGGATATATTGAACAGAGCCGGCACTTATGTTCACATAATGACTCCTTATCTTATTCTTGACGGAGAACTGGAGATGTCATTAAGGTATGCCGCTCAGAGAGGGGTCGAAGTCTCACTGATCCTTCCGGGGATACCGGACAAGAAAGCTGCCTATGCTCTCGCGAAGACTCATTACCGCAGGCTGCTGGATGCCGGAGTGCATATCTATGAATACACACCGGGCTTCGTTCATTCCAAGATTTTCGTGAGTGATGATGCCAAAGCGGTGGTAGGGACCATCAATCTAGACTACCGCAGTCTGTATCACCACTTCGAATGTGCTGCATATTTGTACAAGACGGATTGCATCAGGGATATCGAAGAGGACTTCCGGACAACGCTGACTGAATGCAGAGAAGTAACCTATGAAACAATAAAGAACACATCCTTTACTTATAAACTGCTGGGAGTAGTGATGAAATTCATCGCCCCGCTGATGTAGTTCCGGAACAGAAACGGTCAGTACTGCATTTGCAGATGATATAACATGTATCTTAATGGATGCGAAGCAAGGAAAGAGGTGAACTATGGGATTATTTGACAAATTCAAGAAAGACACAAAAGCAGATGCTGAAGCGAAGGCTGCAGAAGAAGCAAAGGCTGCAGAAGCAGCTGCAGCGGCAGCGCTGAAGGCGAAAGAGGAAGCAGAGGCGGCGGCTAAGGCCAAAGCCGAGGCAGAGGCCAAAGCAGCAGAAGAAGCAGCTGCCAAGGCTAAAGCTGAAGAGGAGGCCAAAGCGGCAGAGGCAGCAGCTAAGGCAGAGGAAGAGAAGAAAGCTGCAGAGAAAGCCGCAGCTGAAAAGAAAGAAGCAGAAAAGAAGGCTGCCGCTGAGAAGAAAGCCGCTGAAGAAGCAGCAAAATACAAGCTCGATGTAGACGGCAGCTGGGGAAAGAAGACTACTATCACCACTCAGCATATCTTCGGACTCAAAGAGGACGGTGAATGCGGACCGCTTACTACCAAAGCGATCCAGAAGAAGGTCGGGGCAGAGGCTGACGGAGTCTGGGGACAGCAGACTACCAAAGCAATGCAGAAATTCCTTGGTGTTACCGTTGACGGCGTCAGAGGACCTGAAACCATCAAAGCATGGCAGAAGTGGTGCAATAAACAGCTGTAAAGAGCCAGACTGCTGAAGAGATCATCCCGAAGAGGGACGGGCCGGTGCGATGCGCCGGCTTTTTAATTTGTCGCTATGGGTGGGGAAAAATCTTTATATTTACTCAGATTTTATGTATTATTATACTGGCTTGATGTGGGAATTAGCCCAATATCACTATAACTTGATAAAGAGTAGGAAAAAAGGGACTGGTATTTGAAGACTGTATTTAAGATATTTGGTAATGACGTTGCATCGGTATCCAGGCATTTCTTTGCCCTGGCTATCATAGTTGCTATTGGGATATTGCCGGCTCTTTATGCGTGGTTCAATATTTATTCAAACGGGAACCCGTATGTGAACACCGGTAATATACCTATCGCAGTTGCTTCTTATGATACCGGGGTCACGCTGGAGAACGGCGAGCATGTCAATAAGACTGAGCCTATTTTTGATGATCTGGCTGAGAGCACAAGTATAGGGTGGCAGTTTCCTGATACACCGGAGGATGCTATAGAAGGCGTCCGTTCCGGCCGGTATTATGCTGCCATTATTTTCGAGGAAAATTTCTCGGATTACATGTGCAACTATGATAAGGCGCTGAAAGGCGAAGATACACCTATAACATACTACGAGAACGACAAGAAAAATGCCGTAGCATCTAAGATCACAGCTACGGCAGCTGATAATCTTCTCAAGAAGATCAATCAGGAGTATATGCGGACGGTTGTAGCCGGAGTCTTTGAAGGTGCAAACGACATCTCTGACAGGATCGAGGACAGCGATACGGTCGATTCAGCTATCGCAGATCTTACGGCCCTCAGGGACACTTTGCGCGCATATGATCAGGCTCTTTTGAGCTTCTCGTCTGACAACGAGGATGTTTCTGATGCCCTCTCCAGAGCAAGAAATAATCTCAACTCCTCACGCAGGACAGGCAGAAGGGATGCTGCAAAGGCTGAAGCAAAGCTCAAAGAAGCGCAGAAGGAACTTAAATCTCTTTCCGGCGGGATCCGCAAACAATTGAAGGAGCTGGAAGAAATGGAAAGCTCCCTTACCAGTCTGCTCACCAAGATACAGGAAAGCGGTACGCCGGAGGCAAGGGATAAGGCGGTAAAGGATGCACAGGCTAAGTCTGAATCACTCCTGACTCTGCTCCAGAAGCTCAGGGGTATGTTGCCGGAGAAGGGAACGATCAGCGGAACACAGTCTCTGATAGATATGCTTGATACTATGATCACCCAGATGCAGACTGTAGACGACATACTGACTAAGGAATCAGACAGTGAGCAGAAGATAGAGGGAGCTCTTGATACTCTCAAGCTGCTGCAGAAATATGATCTGGCATCAGAGTATGACGATATGATCTCCAATTTGAGAAGGATCATAAAAGTGCTCAAGCCTCTTATAGCAAGCGTCACCGATATGCTCGATGATATCGATCCGGTACTCACTTCGGCTGATACTGCGGTTTCCGGCCTCGACCGGTCCATAGTGCAGCTGCATGTAGTTCTCGGAGCCGCGGCAGACAGGATAGATGAGATCATATCCGAAGTCGATGGAGCAGCGGATAATGATAAGATACAGAAGCTTATAGAAATGCTTGGAGGAGATCCTGACAGATACGGACAGTTCTTCTCATCTCTGGTTCAGGTTGACGTTCAGGAGGTATACTCTGTAGCTTCGTACGGGGCAGCGATGGGACCGTTTTATTCGATCCTCGCTATCTGGGTCGGAGGCGTCATCCTTGTGTCGTTATTGAAAACGAATATCGATAGGAAGAAATACCCTGAAGCCACCGAAAGCCAGGCATTCTTCGGGCGATTCCTGATCTTCTTCCTCATGGGACAGATCCAGGCGGCGGTCATCGTTCTCGGTGACATATTCCTGCTTGGATGCGATCCGGTCCACCCGTGGATGATGTGGTTCTCGGCAGCGGTCGCCAGCTTTGTATTCGTCTTACTGATCTACGCTCTTTCGCTGTCGTTCGGTGATATAGGCAAAGCGATCGTAGTCGTTGTTATGGTACTCCAGATCGCAGGCTCCAGCGGCTCATATCCGATTGAAATACTGCCTGAAATATTCGGGAAGATATATGTATTCTTCCCGTTCCCATATGCTATCAATGCGATGAGAGAGGCACTGTGTGGGACATATGGTCATGATTATGCCATATATCTTGCCGAGCTGCTTGTGTTCGGCATAGTCGGGCTTGTGATCGGACTCATAATCCGCAAGCCGTTCATCGGTGTCAATAACTTCGTTTCAGAGAAGCTGGAAGAAACGGAGGTGCTCTGATGCAGGGCAGTGACAGAAAATATGAGCAGCTTTATGATCTCCTGTATGCAAGGACAGAGGCGATGCATGAAGCAAATAAGAAGAGGATCAGACTGGGACTGATATGGCTTGCAGTCCTTCCGGTCTTGCTGTGCCTGATAATATGGATAACACATAGTGATAAGATCGTATTCCTGCTGATATGGGTCCTCATAATGTTTGCGTCATGTATCTATCTGATCAGCGTAGAATATGCAGATCACAAGATAATACAGGGGCTTAATGAACTGACTGACAGAGAAGCAGAATTTGACCGCCTTATCCTTGGTACTGAAGGCATACATGACAAAGTGCAGGAAAGAGTACAGGGACGTCTTGTGGAGATCCGGGAAGGGATCGCATCAAGAAGAGAGAATCTGGGGAATATCGCAAATAAGCAGAGTTCAGATAAAGAAGCACCCGTACAGGATGCAGAAACTGCCGTGAAGGATAAGGAATCTACCTTGCAGGTCAAGGAAACTGCTGCACGGGTCAGGGAAACTGCCGGAAATGATATTAATAACGGGACTGTCAGTCCGGAGAGTGCAAAATCTGAAGAACTGCTTCTTGATGAAGCAACATTTAAGCAATTCCTGAACATGATAGATAATGAGTCGGAACCGCTGATATCCGGAGAACTTGCCGAGAAGCTGGCAGATGACCTTGCCGGAGGAACTGCAGAAGGATCTGCAGACGGGAAGGGAGGCGGTTCGCAGTGAAGAATATATTCAACATAGCCGGGTATGACCTGAGGAAAATAACAGGCAGCGTGGTAGCGATAATAACGATACTGGGACTTTGCATCGTTCCTTGCCTGTACGCGTGGTTCAACATATTCTCGAACTGGTCTCCGTATGAATCAGAAGCGACCGGAAGGATCTCGGTATCTGTGGTAAGCGAAGACGAGGGCACCGAGATACTCGGTCTGTCAATAAATGTCGGGGATAAGATAATTGAGGCGCTCAAAGGAAATGACCAGATTGGGTGGCGCTTCGAAGAGAATGAAGATGCGGCTATCGAAGGAGTACGTTCGGGCGATTATTATGCTGCTATCGTTATCCCTGAGGATTTCAGCAGGGATGTCCTCAGCTTTGTCAGCGGAGAGATGGACAATCCTACACTGGTCTATTATGAAAATGAGAAGAAGAATGCTATCGCTCCTAAGATAACGGGCAAAGCCAAATCAGCTCTGGAAGCAGAGGTCGATGCGGCTTTCATAGAGACGATCGCGGAGTATCTCTCCAAGGCAGTCGCTGCTTCTGAGGCGACCGGGTATGACCCACAGGATGTATTTGCGGATCTCAGCGCTAAGCTGGATGATCTGAGCACTACACTGGAATCCTGTGTAGTGATGGTAGATGCGGCTGCCGGACTTACCGGATCTGCTGACGATCTTCTGCAGGTTTCGGGCACACTGATCGGTGACGCGGAAACCACTTTGGACAAAAACAAAGACCTGCTTAAAACAACAGAGAAGATCCTGCCTAAGACCAAGCACAGCGGTACAGAGATAACTGATACGACACGCAGAGAGACTAAGGATCTCATAGACAAACTTGCCTCTCTTGAGAAGGTTCTGAATCATATATCGAAGAATATGGATGATTATAATAAGTTCATCGATGTTGATCTCAGCGCCCACAATAAGGCTGCGGGTGTTGCTGCCAAAGCGGCAAAAACGCTTTCTGATGCCCTCAAGAAGCTCGGCTTCACGGCGTTGTCGGATCGATTCGGGACTGCGGCAGGCAACTTGTCAGATATGTCAGATCTCTTCGGCAAGATGGAGAAGGCCAACGAGGATACGTGGCCTGAACAGCAGGCGCTGCTCAAAGAACTTCTGCAGAATACGACCGATACCAAGGAACTGATACAGCAGATATATGATGATATGGAAAAAACGAATCTCGACGGTAAGCTCGATGAATCCGTCGGCGATGCGAGATCTGCTATCGAAGACGTATGCAGTGTTCTGGACAATATGAACAGCGATATGAGCGGTCTCAGCGGAGTTCTGAGAGGATTCGAAGGATCCCTCGGCTCACTGAACGGAGGCCTTGACAGAACACGTGCGGCTGTCCGCTCTATGCAGGGAAACCTCGGAGTCATATCCGGAATGCTCAGCGGTATCTCCAATGATGAAGCGCTGAATGACCTCCATGATCTGCTTGCCCAAAGCGATGATGTGGTATCATATATGGCTTCGCCGATAAGAATGAATACGGAGATAGTATATCCTGTCAGGGAATACGGATCGGCAATGGCTCCGTTCTATACAGTTCTGGCTCAGTGGGTCGGTTCGCTGCTCGCGGCTGTTCTGATCAAAGCCAAAGTCAAGAAGAGGGAAGGTCTGGAGAACCCGTCTCTTGTTGAGCGGTTCTTCGGAAGATACGGACTCTTCCTGCTGGTCGGACTTTCCCAGGGATTGATCGTATCTCTCGGAGATCTGCTGTACATAGGGATACAGTGCACCTCACCGGTGCTGTTCGTTCTTGCGGCATGCGTCAACGGTATAGCGTTTACCATGATCAATTACGCTCTGGCATTTGCGCTTGATAACATCGGATTGGCTGCAGGTGTAATAATACTTGTGCTGCAGGTAGCCGGCGGCGGAGGAACTTATCCGATAGAAGTTCTTCCGAGCATTTTCCGCAAGATGTATCCGTTCATGCCTTTCCGCTACTCCATGGATGCTATGCGTGAATGCGTATGCGGTATGTATGACTCATACTATGCAAAATGCATCGGGATACTCGGTCTCTTCACCATAGGGGCGGTGATATTCGGATTGGTATTCTATTATCCGGCACTGAAACTGAATAAGATGATCGCGGAAAGCAAAGAGAAGAGCGAGATAATGCTGTAGATAACTACCTTATACGTTCCAAACGAAAACCCTGCTATCGCCGTTAACTAACGGCTGCATAGCAGGGTATTTTTCATTCGATCGGTGCAGCGTGTACAGTTGGTAATGATGACGCTGCAGCTATGATCAGTGCGGCGTTCACTACTGACGCTTGTTGTCCTCGATGAAGCGCTTGATCTTGAGAGAGGTCGTCTTCTCGAATTCTCTCTTTCTGATAACAATGTGTGCGATCTTCTTGAATCGAGGCATGTTGTCATTGATCACGTCTACCTCGCGCTCGATGAGAGCTTCGATCTCTTCGTCAGACGGGGAGTCTCCCAGAGTATCTTTGATCGCGTCTGCATTGACTCTGACGGTTGCGCATATTCCGTTCCACGGTGAAGCCGGATCAGTATCTCCGCCCCAGACCATACACTCATCTATATATTTGTTAGCGATAAGGTATGACTCGAGCTCTTCCGGGAAGACGTTCTTGCCGTTGCTGGCGATGATGACATTCTTCTTGCGCCCGGTGATGTATACGTAATTATCTTTGTCAAGATATCCGAGGTCGCCGGTATGGAACCAGCCGTCCTCGTCGATGGCTTCGGCAGTGCGCTCAGGGTCTTTGTAGTATCCGAGCATGATCGTCGGCCCGCGGAAGGCGATCTCCCCGATGCCGTTCTCATCCTTGCCGATGATCTTGCACTCTGTGAACGGGAGCAGGTGTCCGGCGGAAGCATTCTTCATGTACTTGCGCTTTACAGGATTGAGAGCGATGATAGGCGAACACTCTGACAGACCGTATCCCTGTACAGCTTTGATGCCAAGGTCGCAGAAGAATTCCAGTATGTATTCATCGACCGCCGCTCCGCCTGAGATCATTGTGTGGAGGCTGCCGCCGAATACTTCAAGGATCTTGTTGCGAAGCTTCTTAGGGAAGCGTATCGGCTTGTGCTCGAGAGCGGTCTTCTCAAAGATCAGTCTCAGCAGAGTCTTCTCGCTCAGTTCATCCTGGATGCTGCGTATAATCTTTTTGTAGAAATTCTCGTAGATCGCCGGAACTGCCAGCAGGATCGTCGGCTTAGCCTCAACTATATCCTTGCGCAGATATTTGAGTCCGCGGCAGAAAGCGATGCTTGCTCCTGAATATACGCAGTCGAGGAAGGTCGCGGTACATTCATACGCGTGGTGCATAGGGAGAACAGAGAAACATGTATCCGTCGGCTTAGCCTCAAGCATAGTCTGGCACAGCATTGCGTCGAGTACCAGATTCTTGCTGCTGAGCATAACTCCCTTGGATACGCCGGTGGTCCCTGAAGTAAACAGGATGGCTACCGGATCCGTATTGATTATCTGCGCTCTTGTATAAGACGTATTGCCATCAGCGACCATCTTGCGGCCCTTTTCTCTCAGGACCTTCCACGAGAGAAGCCCCTGATCCGGGTCCTCGTCTTTTTCCATGTCCGCGTTGATGACATACTTCAGCTGAGTTTTGCCGCGGGACTTTATGTTCTTGAACTTGTCGTAATATTTATTGTTGATGGTTATCACTGCGGCGAGGTCGCCCATTGCCGTGAGCTGCTCCAGCTCCTCTTCGTTGAGCTCTCTGTCAAGAGGCACCACGACTCCGACTCCTCCTGTGACAGCAAGATATGACTCGCCCCATTCTGAGGAGTTACGCCCGATAACGCCGATATGACAATCCTTGAGCCCGAGATCGATAAGAGCTGTACCCAAAGCGTTGACATCATTGAGTACCTCTTTGAATGTGATCGGCAGGAACGGTGTCTTCGGGGTGTATTTCTGCTTGAAGAGGATGTTATCCGGATAGTGCTCTGCTGACTGCACGAGCATGTCCTTGAGATCTGTGACAACATGCTTGTCGCGGAACAGATAACGCTTATCCTTAGAGGACTTGATTTCTTCGATCATGTTCCCGATGACTTCGCGTTCCCGTCTCTTGATGTTCTTGTATTCTGCGTCTGAATATACCCTTTTCATTCCCTTATTCCTTTACATACAGCGGCATGTATGCCGCAGAAAAAAATATATCTTAATATTGGATTTACTGACTTGATTCATTGCTGCCCGCCTGCACGGCACGCCTGCGGACAAGCATCATTCAACGTCTGTTAGTTTATAACAACCGCACTCCGATGACAAGACGGTATATGAATTGTAGTGTTTATCGGACTGCAGATCAGAATGAAAGAGGGGGAATCGTTAACAGCGCGGCGATGATTAAGGCGGAAGTTATGTTCTCCCTTGTACTTTTTGTTTTTTTCGACCGCTCGTGAATTATCTGCAGGATAGCGTGACTTCCCGGTTCGACAAATCCGGGCGCAAAGTATAGCATTTATATACATCATTATCAGCTGCGGAACATGAATTATGACATGCCTTATGACCGTGACCCCGGACGCGGAGATACCGCGGATCAGGGCGGGCCAGGCCGGACAGACAGAAAGAGAATCACCGCGGCAGACAGGAGGAACAGGATGGCAAATTACAGCAACGGACGCAGCGGCAGGGACGTCGAATTCAGCATCGTGGAGAAGATCGGCATTATTGAGAATTATAAGAGTGGCTGGTCCAAGGAGGCGAATCTTGTGGCATGGAATGGCAATCCGCCTAAACTGGACATAAGAGACTGGGATCCGAACCATGAAAGAATGTCAAGAGGGATCACGCTCCATGAGAAGGAGGCTGAGAAGCTGGCTCAGTTATTGGCGGGAAGATTTCTCGCCGGAGCCGGACGATACAACAATGTATCAAGAGGCGAGGGCGAGCAGTTCTGCAGGGAAGAGGCCCAGTCATCTGATGAATGGCGGGATACATCTTCGCAGGACGAGGCAATGGTTGAACCTCTATCGTGAACGGCATGCATCGGCTATGGTTGACCAACTGCTTTGCGGATGATAGACTCTATGAACTGAAACAAAAGATAATCAAATAGTATAGGAGCACACGATCTTATTTCATAACACAGGGACATGAGAGTAGCATTTCACACGCTTGGCTGTAAGGTAAATCACTACGAAACGGAGGCCATGAGAGAGGCCTTCGTTTCGCGTGGAGCTGTTTCGGTCGGAGAAGAAGAGCCGGCTGATGTTTACATAATTAATACATGCACGGTCACCGGTATAGCAGACAGGAAATCGCGGCAGTTCATCAGGAGGGTGAAAAGAGCCAATCCTGATGCTCTTGTCGTGGTGACCGGATGTTATGCGCAGACAGCGGCTGAAGAAGTAGCAGCTCTTCCTGAAGTAGATATCGTTGTCGGAAACGGCAGGAAGTCTGAGATCTGCGGCATTGTTATGGCCAGATTGACAGAACGGGAGAAGGAAACAGATCGAGCTGAAGAAAGAAAGACTACTGTTCTTGTAAGGGAGCGCAATGAGCTGACCGATTATGAAGACATGGGACTCGTGGCATCTTCTGAATCCGGGATGACAAGGGCATATATAAAGATACAGGAAGGATGTGACAGATTCTGCACATATTGCCTCATACCTTATGCGCGCGGTCCCGTCAGGAGCAGGCCGGTCGAGGATATCATCAGAGAAGCTGTCATGCTTCTTGAGAACGGAGTAAGAGAAATAGTGCTGACGGGCATCAATACAGCTCTGTACGGAACGGAAGAAGGCTTTGCCTATGACCTGAGAGACAGCAGCGGAGAGATATATCCGGGTCTGGAGAGGGTCGCCGCTTTGACAGAGGAAGAGAGGGCAGATATATCTCCGATCGAAATAGTGCTTGCGAGGCTTGATGCGCTCGAAATACCGCAGGGTGACCGGGGCGAAAGCGGATGTGATGATTTCAGGA
>SVCR01000237.1 GCA_015058265.1 Clostridiales bacterium | reverse complement strand
TGTGTACAGCTTCGCCATATCCACAGGGGAAGCGACATCACCGAGGTTCTCGAAATTCACGCCTTTTACTACTCTTCCGTCCTTGACATCAAGGCACGGTATTATTCTCTTAGTTATCATAATTGCTCCTGTTATATGAAGACCGCGCGCTGTAGTTTTACAGCATCCGCGAGATCTTATCCTGTTTTCAGATCCTATCGCCCCGCTGGATCACTTTGCTTTACCGATCTTTACGGCGTCCGCGAGATCGATCGCGCCTGTATAATAAGCTTTGCCTATGATCGCACCATGTATCCCGAGATCAGCGAGTCTCTTCACATCCTCGAGTGATGAGACTCCGCCTGATGCCACCAGATCCATATCCAGTTCTTCTGACAGCTTGCGGTAGAGCTCGTGGTTGGTTCCCTTCATAGCTCCGTCTCTTGAAATATCTGTGCAGATGATGGTCCTGACTCCGATATCCTGCATCATCTTGCAGAACTCCTCGAGGCCGTATTCTGACAGCTCAGTCCATCCCTTGATGGCTACGATCCCGTCACGCACATCGATCCCGACAGCGATCTTCTCACCATATTTGCCAACTGCTTCTCTCAGGAAGTCCTGATCTTTGACAGCCGCCGTACCCAATATGACTCTGTCGATGCCGGCTGAAAGGTACCGGGAAACAGTATCCATGCTCCTGATGCCTCCGCCTATCTCAGTGAACAGGCCTGACTCGTTCTTGATGGCGCATACGGTGTCATAATTAGGGGTGCCGCCATCTCTGGCGCCTTCGAGATCAACAACGTGGATGCGCTCGGCTCCGGCTGCCCGGAAATCCTTCGCGACTGCAGGAGGATCATCTTTGTATACGGTCATCCGGTCATAGTCGCCTTTATATAGCCTGACCGCTTTGCCGCCTACCAGATCTATTGCTGGATATATTATCATGAAGGACCTCCGCTATAATTCCATGTAGGCTCTGAGAATGTTGAGGCCTGTATTGCCGCTTTTCTCAGGATGGAACTGGCAGCCCATCACATTTCCGTTCGCTGCGGCTGCTGTCAGTTCAGCACCGTACTCAGTCACAGCCAGTGTGGACTCAGCGCAGTCTGCTGCATAATAGGAATGGACGAAATACACATAGTCGCCCTCCTTGATGTATTTGAACAGAGGCGTCTCCTTGACGAACTTCAGCGCGTTCCAGCCGATGTGCGGGATCTTATAATCCGCAGGTATAACATCAGCTATCGGTCTGACAGCTCCGCGGATCAGCCCCAGGCCCTCATGCTCACCGTATTCATAGCTCACATCGAACATCAGCTGCATGCCCAGACATATGCCGAGGATCGGTTTGCCTGCTGCGGCTTCTCTCTTAACTACCTCTGCCATGCCCGAATCTTTCAGCTTGCGCGCGGCGTCCTCGAAAGCGCCGACTCCGGGCAGGATGATCCTGTCCGCGTCAGCGATCACTTTTTCATCAGATGTCACAGTTGCTTCCGCCCCTATTGCCTTGAGAGAGCTCTTGAGGGAAAACAGATTTCCTACTCCGTAATCAATTATTGCTATCATATTTATAATCTCCGACTGCTACAGCAGCCCCTTAGTTGAAGGTATCTCACTCGCGTACTGACGCTCGATCGATACAGCCTGTCTCAGTGTCCTCGCCGCGGACTTGAAAGTCCCTTCTATTATGTGATGCGAGTTGGTGCCGGCCAGCTGCCTGATGTGAAGCGTGACCTTGGCATTTCTCACGAATGCGAGCCAGAATTCTTCTACCAGCTCCGTGTCGAAAGTCCCGACTTTTTCAGTCGGTATCTCAAGGCCGTAGCTCAGGTGATCTCTTCCCGAGATATCAACGGCCGTCATTATCAGAGCCTCATCCATAGGAAGAATGCAGTCACCGTACCGTCTGATACCTCTCTTGTCCCCGAGAGCTTCGGCAAAAGCCTGCCCGAGTACGATCCCGACATCCTCTACTGTGTGATGATCATCCACATAATTATCGCCCTTCGCGGTCACGGAAAGGTCGAATCTCCCGTGTCTTGCCAGCAGGGACAGCATGTGATCAAGGAATCCGACCCCTGTATCGATGTCGCTGTACCCTCTCCCGTCAAGATCAAGTGCCAGAGAAATGTCCGTCTCTGCAGTCGCTCTGTTGATCTCAGATGTTCTCATCGGCTTTCCTCCTGTTTAACTCAATGTCTCGCGTCTGTACGCGTCCATCAC
The DNA here is from genome assembly GCA_015058265.1 of Clostridiales bacterium. The sequence goes on along the minus strand of SVCR01000237.1, from coordinate 1,363 downwards.
TGAACTGCGAGAACTTCTTCCAGTTCCTTAAGAAGTATATCCATCTGATCCTTCGATCCTATGGTGATCCTGTTATATTCGCATATCTCCGGTCTGTCAAAGTGTCTTACTATGACTCCCCTCTCTCTCAGCTGTCTGAATATCAACTCGCCGCTCACCTCAGGATGCCTGACGAATATGAAATTCGCTGTCGAGTCCGTCATGACAAAGCCCATTTTCTTCAGTCTGTCGACGGTGTATTCTCTCGTTCTCATTATCTCGCGGCAGTGCTCCGCGTTGATCTCATCATGCTCCAGAGTCGCTATTCCGGCAGCCATTGCTACTCTGTCTATATTATACGGATTAGTGGAGAATCTCAACGCATTAAGGTCCGCAATGAGATCCTTGTTCCCGATAACATATCCCAGTCTCATACCCGCCAGGGATCTTGACTTGGAGAAAGTCTGTATGACGAGAAGATTATCATATTTATGTATCAGCGGCACCGATGACTCTGTCCCGAAATCGACATAAGCCTCATCGATCACCACCACATTTTCCTTATTATGTATCAGGATGTCCTCGATCTGAGCCCTGCTGAGAGGGATTCCTGTAGGCGCATTAGGATTGGCGATGAATACAGTTCCGTCTGCGTCATAGTAGTCCTCCGGAGCGATGCTGAAATCATCTCTGAGAGGCACTCTCCTTGCTTCTATCCCGGTAATATCCGCGAATACAGGATAGAACCCATAGGATATATCCGGAAATACCGCTTTCCTCCCGTTGTCACAATAGGCGAGGAAGGCAAAGTACAGTCCCTCGTCAGAACCGTTGTTGCAGAGCACCTCGTCAGGGTCTACATCAAACCTCTTCGCTATCGCTTTGCGCAGCTCCGTGCAGTCCGGATCCGGATACAGCTGCAGTGAAGCAGCCGCCGCTGCCGCTGCCTCGACCACCTCCGGTGCCGGAGGGAATGGTGATTCGTTGGTATTAAGCTTGGTCAGCACCCTTGTCTTGGGTTGCTCCCCGGGTGTGTAAGGTTCAAGTCCTGAATATTTGCTGCTGAGAAATCTGCTCATTGTCCCTTTTCCTCTGTTCTGTTCAAAATCAGTATTCCTGCTGAGGTCATACTTCCGGTTCCCGATCAACAGCGAACGGATCCACTATATGATCACCGGATGTGATCCTGCCCGTCGCTGTGATCTACTTGCCGCTGCGGATCAGTACGCTCTTGGCGTGAGCTGTCAGCCCCTCCTTGCAAGCGAATGCCGCGATATCCTCCGCTACCTCAGCGAGCGCGTCAGCCGTATAATAAGTATATTGCATCTTCTTACGAAATCATCAACTGACAGCGGACTTGAGAATCTTGCCGTTCCGCTGGTCG
>SVCR01000236.1 GCA_015058265.1 Clostridiales bacterium | reverse complement strand
TGCAGCACTAAGGAAGGCGAGCTCTGTGTGAACGGCATGAGCAATCGCAGCCGTGACAGCGGGACTGCAAACAGCGGCATACTGTGTGATGTAAGAACTGAGGATTTCGGCAGCAGCGATGTGCTGGCCGGAGTGAGATTCCAGGAGAAGTATGAGAGGCTTGCTTTCATAAACGGAGGCGGTGATTTCACTCCTCCGAGATGCAGTATGGGAGAATTTCTCAGTGACGAGGCTTCTGACGGTTCGGAACGCGTAAGGAGATCTCTGCCGGATTTCGCATATGAAGCACTAAGAGAGGCTGTTCCGGATTTCGGCAGGAAGATAAAGGGATACGATGATCCGTCAGCTGTTATAACAGCAGTTGAGACAAGAAGCTCATCGCCGGTCCGCATACTGAGAAACGAGACCGGCGAGAGTAACATTAGAGGTATTTATCCTGCGGGTGAGGGCGCGGGCTATGCCGGCGGAATAACATCAGCCGCCTGCGACGGCATCAGAGCTGCCTGGCATGCAGCCGAGACCGGACTTCCGATCACAGCCCCATAGATTCTCTTATACCATACAGACCTATTGGTTTATCTGCCATCCATACACAGGCTGTGACTGCACCCTTGGCACAGCCTTTCCAGTTGAGGCAATGGTGAGTGATCTCAAGTCTCTCACCTTCACCGAAGAAGTAGATAGTGTGAGTCGAAGGAGTGTCACCTCCGCGGATTGAATGGAATCCGATCTCACCTTCCTTGCGAGGGCTCTTGCCCAGCTTGCGGCCGTATACCGCATCGCCTAAGAAATCTTTTCCTACAGCTTTGCCCATGCTCTCTATCAGCTCTCTTGCGGTGCCGCTCGGAGCATCGAGCTTCTTATTGTCGTGAATATCGACTATCTCTATATCTGTATCAGCATACAGCTCTTTGGCAGCCTCCATGAGAAGCTTGCGCATTACATTGACCATTCTGTCTGTATTAGCTGCGATCATCAGTGGGATCTCTTCAGCCGCAGCTTCGAGTTTAGCGCGCTGCTCAGGACTGAAACCTGTTGTTCCGACAACGAGTGCCTTCTTGTGTCTCAGACATGCGTCAAGGACTACCTCGCTGAGTTCTACTGTTGAGAAATCACATACAACGTCAGCCTGATCAATCACGGACTCGATATCATCTACGACAGGAGCACCAACAGTGCGACCGACCATCGCGACTTCGCCGATGTCTTTACCGATATAGTCTCTTCCGGCAGGGCCGATGCCCGCAACTATCTCTACGTCATCTCTTGACGCAGCTTCTGCAACGATAAGGCTGGACATTTTGCCTCTAGGGGCTGTGATAATAAGTTTCATTTTCTAACTCCTTTGCTCTGATTGATCCTTTCTATCAAATGGATTTTATTTCTCGACCCTGTAATCAAGGACAATCTCGTCTGTATCCGGACAGAATCTCGTTAATCTGACTCCCGCCGCGTTGAGCATCATCTTGGATGCTTTGGTGGCAGGGGTATCCGCGTATTTATCCGAGAGATAGACGATCTCTTTGATCCCTGACTGTATGATCGCTTTGGCACATTCATTACAAGGGAACAGATCGACATATATTCTTGCTCCTCTGAGGGATTTTCCGGAAGCATTGAGAATAGCGTTAAGTTCGGCGTGTACAACATAAGGATACTTTGTCGTCTCACCCTCGCGATCCCATGGGAATACATCATCTGAACATCCTACAGGGAATCCGTTATAGCCGGTCGTAAGGATGACATTGTTCTCATCGACGATGCATGCGCCTACCTGTGTGTTAGGATCCTTGCTCCGCTTGGCAGCCAGAAGCGCGACTCCCATGAAGTACTCATCCCATGTGATATAATCCGTTCTCTTCATTCCGTTCCCTCCTTGATTCTTCGCCCGTGCGAATTCTATTTGTGTTCCCATTCAATGCGATTCTATCATAGAAGTCAGGGTGTGTCATCAAATAGTCATGAGACCTTAAATCCTTGAAAATTCGTACCGCAAGTTGTAAAATAAAATATCTGTGGCCACACCGCAGACGGGAAAGGAATGATCGATCTGAAAATGCACGATTTTGACAATATATACATAGGAAATAAAACTGCTCAGGAGAGACTGCGCCGGACATTATCAGGCGCATTGGTCGTTATCCTGATGGCTGTAATGATGATCGCGGCTGTATCCGTATCAGGACCTCGCGCTTATGCGGGTGAGGAGATACCTGATTCGACTGTTCCGCTATCGGATGCAGTCCAGGGCGGGGCTTTTGAAGTCACCAATTATGATTTCACTGCGGTCGTAAATAAAGACCATTCATACAAAGTTGAAGAGAGGATCACTGTAAATATCCCATCGGCTCTTCAGTCAATAGAATTCTCGATCCCAAGCGGGAATTTCAGGATGACGGATCTGAATGTAAGCGGCGCTTCATTCACTTCCAACCTGGCTTCCGAAGCGAGCACTGTCACCATTTTCGGGGCGGATCAGCTCAGTGTAGGGATACATACTTACATTATCAGATACAACATAAAGGAATTCGCTGACAGAGATACATCCAAGGACATCTTTTACTTCAACGTTCTGCTGCCGGAGTGGAAGCAGCCGATTGCCAACGTTTCCGTGAATGTATCATTCCCTGCAGATTTTCCATGGGATGATCTCCAGTACTACGCGGGGCAGTTTGGCGTACAGGACCAGAAAGAATGGAACAGGATAGAGTATACCGCTGACGAGCGGTCACATATCGTAACGATATACGGAAAGATGCTGCCTGAGAATTTCGGTATATCACTCAAGGCATATCTGCCGGACGGATATTGGAAAGGCGCACTGGACGGGATCTGGGCAGTCAATACTATGCTCATGCTGATGGGAGGGGCGGCCGCTCTGCTGTTCATCATGTGGCTGATAGGCGGACGCGATGCCAAATTCCCGAGAACTCAGGAGACGAGACCTATCGCTGAGGTGTCGCCTGTCGAAGTGGGATATGTATTCAACAGCAGACTCAGCATCAGAGATATAGTAAGGCTGATCCTGTACTTCGGAACTAAGGGATATCTGAAGATCAGCGAGTACGAGCCAAAGCGGTACAGGCTTTTCAGGGTCAAGGATCCTGACGAGGAAGAGAAGCACATAAGAAATGCATATAACATATTGTTCGAAGATGTCTACAAAGGCAGGTTCCTCGAACTCGAGGATCTCGGAGAACGCCTTGTAAGGATGGAGAATGCACTCAAGGATGACGTAGCGGCCGGCTTTACGAACAAAGACATGCTGGCTTATACGCCGCTGTCTCGCGCATTCAGATATATAGGCATAATCATCACCTCTGCGGGGTTGGCTACAGCAAATGCGCTGAAATACAGCTATCAGTATCTTCCTGTGCATTATGTCGAGTCCATGGTGATCGGACTGCTTGCAGCATTCCTGCTGTTCGTATTCTCCTCGGCTGATGATGTCCGAGACTCATCATCTTCAGGTGAGGGGATCGTGATAGAGATATTGTCCGGGGTGTTCCTGGCGGCTTTGAGCATCTATGTTTCTATGTCAGTGGCAAGGCAGACAGGACAGCTCTTCGCAGC
>SVCR01000235.1 GCA_015058265.1 Clostridiales bacterium | reverse complement strand
TTATAGGTTACTCCTGATCACATATGAAACAAGGCATATTGTGTCATATATATTATACTAAAAAGAACGCTTCAATTTGTAACATCGAAGCGTTCTTTACAATTATTAATCTCTGCAGCCAAGCGTTCATTTTCTTTCCATTGATCACCGTTTCTTGCAAAATGCCCGCAGCACTGCCGCCATGTCTTCCGGCAGCCGTTTCTCGCACTCGGCCTTCAGATACTCAGGAACTCCGTAGAAAGCTTCAGCGATGGAGCCTGCAATGCATGTAAGCGTGTCGCAGTCACCGCCCAGAGATACCGCGGTCCTGATCACATCCTCGAAATCATTTCCTTCGAGGAATGCCGTGATCGCTTCAGGAACTGTTTTCTGACACGACTCATCGTGGTAATATCCCGGTCTTATCTCATCGCATGTTCTGCTCAGATCATATCCGATCTCCTTGACGATGAAGTCGCGGATATCTTCTTTGCTGCAGCCATTTCCAGCCATCCAGATAGCTGCCGCAGTTGCTTCCGCGCCTTTGACCCCTTCCGGATGATCATGCGTTACCTCAGCTGTCCACCTTGCGATCTTTCTGGCAGTCTCCGGATCATCATACAGCCAGCCTGCTGCCGCAACTCTCATAGCCGAGCCATTGCCCCAGCTGTTGTAAGGCTCGCGATCTCCCTTCTGCAGCCACCGGTAGAACCTGCCGCCGTATCCGGCATCAGGATATCTTCGGCCCCACTTGTGCAGCATGTCTATGATGATATCCTTAGTCTGAGTCTCATCTGCGATGGCGCCGGTCTCGTTCGCTGTCATCAGCGCTTCCGCTACCGCGATCGTCATCACACTGTCATCAGTAAATGTCGCGCCCTTATCGAAGAACGGAAAGTCTTTGGTTTTCTTGCCCCTGTCGAATTCATAAGGGCTGCCTATCATATCTCCTAAAATAGCTCCGTACATTATTGCCGCCTCCTTATCTTTCTGTCTCTCTGTTGGTCTTTAATCTCTTTACAGGCATATTATAACTGCTTCCTGATCAGCAGAGGTCGCATATAAGGCGACATTCCCGGGAATATCACAGGAAGATCCCGGGGCAGCATTCGAGCCGGCGGGCTTGCAGTCTCGAAACAGCCACTCTTATGGCTTTGAGGCTGTCAGGCTTGCGGCTCGTAGTCGAAGCCCGAGAACACAGGCTCTCCGGTATATTCCTTAGGCTCCTCTTCGCCTCGCAGTACTCTCAATGCACCCTCAGCCAGAGCTTCCATCTCGAAGTCACCGCCGTATGCTTTGACCGGTGCGATCCAGCCGCAATACTTGTTGATGTTAGCTACCATCTCCTCGTCATTGCTGACTCCGCCGGTCAGGATGATCGCATCGACTTTGCCCTCCAGGACGCAGGCATAAGAACCTATATACTTAGCGAGGTTATACGCGAATGCGTCATAGACGAGAGAAGCCCATCTGTCTCCGTCATCCCTGCGTTTCTTGATCTCAATGATATCGTCTGTTCCGGCAAGCGATTTAAGACCACCGATCTTGTTGATGAGAGCTTTGATATCATCAAAACTGTGATCAGCCGACGCGCAAAGCTTAGCAAACGGCATCAGAGGAACATATCCCGATCTATTAGGCGCCATAGGGCCGTCGCCGTTTACGACATCATTAGCGTCTATCATCCTTCCCTGCTTATGAGCTGCGATCGAAAGACCGCCGCCTATATGGCATACGATGAAATTGCATTCATCATATTTCTTGCCGAGTTCTTCAGCCATTCTTCTGGCTACTTCCTTCTGGTTCAGCACATGAACATGGGACTCGCGGTAGATTCCCTTGATCCCGGAGATCCTGGCTATATCCTCGAATTCATCTACATCCGGCGGATCTATGACATATGCCGGCTTTCCGAGAGCAGTAGAGAATTCTCCGATTATCTGTGATCCGAGAACAGCCGGGTGATCAGCTATCCTTCCGGACATAGCATCGACCAGCATCTTCTGATTGACCGGGAAGATCCCTCCCGGAGTGGATTCAAGACCGCCGGAATAGGCTGCGAAAGCATCCATATCTCTGAGCTGGAAACCATGGCTGTGGAGTACCGCCATGACGACGCCGACTCTGAACGGACGCTGGGAATTGACAGTCGGGAACTGCTTGAGTACCTCAGGCTCATGCGAGATATTCTCCTTGAACACGCAATTGCTGTCCTCAAAGACAGCACACTTAGTGGATGTCGAGCCGGGACTGATTGTAAAGATTCTGTAACTCATTGTAATATACCCACCTTACAAAACAGCAATGCGGCAATGACTTTAGCAATCATACCGCATTGCCTGTTATTGATTGATTATTGATCGACTATACTTCTGCCTTTGCGTCTTTGATCGACTGGATCAGCAGCGGTACTACCTTGAACAGGTCACCGACGATGCCGTAATCAGCGATCTCGAACATCGGAGCGTTCTCATCCTTGTTGATCGCGATGATGTATTCGGATTCCTGCATTCCTGCTTTGTGCTGGATAGCTCCGGAGATACCGAGCGCGATATAGACCTTAGGATGTACGGTCTTTCCTGTCTGTCCTACCTGATGGTCAGCTGTCATCCAGCCTGCGTCTACGACCGCACGGGATGATCCGACTACTCCGCCGAGGACATCAGCAAGCTCTTCAGCGAGAGCGATGCCGCCTTCGACATCCTTAGCGATACCGCGGCCTACAGATACGATATACTCAGCACCGATGAGGTCGACCAGCTTCTTTGCTGCTTTGACTACCTCAACTACTTCTGTCTGTACATCAGCCTCGGTGAGCTCGAATTCAGGATGTACGATCTCGATCTTCTTGACGCCCTCTTCATCGAACGGTCTTCTCTTCATAACGCCCGGACGTACTGTTGCCATTGCAGGACGGAATCTCGGGCATACGATAGTAGCCATGAGGTGTCCGCCGAATGCAGGACGGGTCATCTTGAGGTTGGTGTTGACATCGAACATCTTGGTCTCAAAGTTGGTGTTATCGACATCTACGTTCGATCCGGTTCTCAGGAACTCAACGTATCCGTTCAGATCTACATCAAGATGTGTGCAGTCTGCACAAAGTCCTGTGTGGAGTCTTGCAGCGCATCTAGGCGCGAGGTCTCTTCCGATGTGGGAAGCTCCGTAGATCATGATCTCCGGCTTGAACTCCCTGACCGCGTCAACGATGACTTTGGTATAAGCGTCTGTTGTGTAATTCTTAAGGAGCGGACTGTTGTAGACATAAACTCTGTCTGCGCCGTATCCGCCGAGCTCAGCAGCGATACCGTCTACGTCATCACCGAGGAGGATACCGCAGAGCTCTACTCCGAGCTCGTCAGCAAGCTTGCGACCCTCGGAGATAAGTTCAAATGTTGTAGGCATCATCTTGCCCTGACGCTGCTCACAGAAAACCCATACGTTCTTGAAAGCAGCTATGTCTGCACTGTTATAAGCCATGTTAGTCTCCTTTCCTAGATGATGTGCTTGCTTGTAAGCATGTGAGCAAGCTTGTCAGTGGTTTCCTTGCCGGAGCCTTCGAGCATCATGCCCGGCTCCTTGACAGGAGGCGCGAATGACTT
>SVCR01000234.1 GCA_015058265.1 Clostridiales bacterium | reverse complement strand
GACAGGTGTCATGCCGTAGATCAGTGTGCCGTCCTGAGACGTTCTGTCCCTCTGTATCGTCTGAGTCTCATCTTCAGACTGCACCTGAAGCTCATTCTCCGGATGATCCTTGTCCTTGATGACAACAGGTTCTGCGAGCACGGGAATACAGGATGCCGCTGCCAGCATCATAACGGTCAGTATTAATAAAACTTTCTCACTGTATTTTCTCATTGCTCACGTATGCTGCTCAACTGCTTCAGCCTCAATGCTCCACCGGAAACATGACCCGATAGCAGCCTTGGCTCACAGGTTCTTCTTTCGATATATGAAGAATACGGATATACCTCCGAGTATAACAAGGTAGGCGAACAAAACTATGAATCCGTATGCCCCCGGTGCTTCGCCGTTAGCGATGCTCCTTATCATCCCGCTCGCCTGGGAAAGCGGAAGTATATCTATGATCTGCCTGAAGCCGTCCGGCATCTCCTCCGTTGAGAAGAACGTATTACACAGAAATGACATAGGCATGATTATATATGTATTGAATCTCGGTGCGTCTGAATAGGTCTTTGCAAGGAAAGACAGGACCAGAGCCAGGGTCGCGAAGACCATTCCGTTGAGGAGCATGATCAGGAACGACAGCCAGTTGAAGACCAGTCCATGGCGTACCGGTATGGTCATTACCAGAATGACACATGCGGCATACAGACCGCGAAGACTTCCTCCTATCACCTGCCCGGATATGAACTGCCACAGAGGTGTAGGAGACACCATGACCTGATCCAGAGCCTTCTCATACAGCCTCTGCACGCTCATGCTCTGAGCTATAGCACCGAAGCTGCCTGTCATCGTCACCATCGCAACGAGGCCCGGCACCAGGAAGTGTATGTAAGGTTCTCCATGAGATGTCGTTCGGATGCCGAGTCCGAATATGATCAGGTACATCAAAGGAGAGATCATCGCCGCGACGGTGATCTTATAGAAATCCCTTCTGAATTCCACCCATTTCTCCCAGAGTACTGTTACTATTCCCATGCTTTGCCTTGCTGTGCAGTCCTTTACTGCTGTATCATCTTAGTCTGAAGGGACAGGGTCTATGTTATCTTCCTGCCCGCAACGTCTATGAATACATCCTCAAGTGTCGTCTGTCTGAATGTCGAATCTGCCGCAGCAGATTCGAGATATCTTATCGCATCTTCTCTTGTGCGGAAGTGAGTGCTCTTCAGCTCGTGTTCTCCGGTCTCATCTACCGTGAATTCCCCGAGGTCTCTTATCAGTGCCACCGGTGAATCAAGCTTCTGCAGCTTACCGCGGTTGATCATCGCTACTCTGTCACACAGGGCTTCGGCTTCTTCAATGTAGTGAGTAGTGAGGAGTATCGTCATATCCTGTCCGGAGACCTGTCTGAGGAGATTCCACATCTGTCTCCGGGAGAGTGCGTCCATCCCGGCTGTCGGTTCATCGAGGAGCAGTATCTCCGGTTCGATCAGCAGCGCCCGGCATATCATCAGCTTGCGCTTCATCCCTCCGGACAGATGCCTGACTGTTCTCCTGTGATAGTCCCCGAGTCCGGCAAATTCCAGTAATTCAGCTGAGCGCTTCTTTATCTCTTTCTTAGGCAGATAGTACAGCCTCCCCTGGTACTCCATGACCTCGTCCATAGTCATATCCTGCCTCATGGAATACTCCTGAGTGATCACGGCGAGCTTGCGCTTCTGCTCGGAAGCAGCTCTTGTGAGACGCACCCCGTCAATAAAGATCTCACCGGAAGTCGGCAGCAATACCGTTGACAGCATGCTGATCGTAGTTGTCTTACCGGCGCCGTTAGGCCCGAGCAGCCCAAAGAACTCTCCAGTGCCTATTTCAAAGGAGAGTCCGTCAACGGCTGTAAAATCGCCGAATTTCTTAGTAAGATCCTTTAATTCAATCATATTTCCTCATTGGCCGGTCAGAGGCCGGGAGGATCACCTCTCGGTCCGTTCCTTGGCGATTATAAGTGAGAAGTATCCTGCATCATCAGGGATCTCGTCAAGAGATCTGTATTTCTTCTCTGTTTCCATAGAGCAGTTCTCTACCGCCTGAACATCGAGATCTGTATGTGAGAGCATCTCTTTTACTTCACGCATCTTGTTCGCTGATTTCATCAGGACATAGTTGCCCGGCCACTTAAGCGAGCCTGTTTCAGTGTTATGAAGAGCCGGTACAACGTGAAGCGGCTCGTTCCATTCAGTAAGTGAATTGTTCAGAGCTGCAGCCGCGGCACAGAAAGATGTTATGCCCGGAACGAGCTCTGTCTCATAACCATCGGCTTCCAGCAGGTGCTGTATGTAGCTGAAAGTGCAGTAGATCGTTGAGTCTCCCAAAGTGATATATACGACATTCCTGCCTTCATCAAGATATTTCTCGAATATATCCGCAGCTTCCCTGTGTGCCCTTTTGATCAGCTCAGTATCTCTGACCATCGGCATGTAGATAGGGACGAGCTCCTTATCTGCTATTTCCGGCACAGCGCCTGCGGCGATCTTATATGCTACCGCGTCTGTTGCTTTTTTGCCCGGTACAGCGATCACGTCATTTTCACGAATGAGCCTGCAAGCTCTGAGTGTCATCAGCTCGGGATCTCCCGGGCCGACTCCTACGCCATATGCTTTTCCCTTTTCCATTATATTAACCTTCTGTCATCATTTCCCGCAAACGTCTTCCAGCCTACTTACAAGTGATACTAGAGTTGCCTTGTCTGACACATATGTCTCCATGCCATGACTATCCGCCTCAGCCCGAGTCTGTTTTCCGATACAGACTGCCCTGACTTTGCTGTGATCCATATCCGGATAAGCATTGACGAATCCTCTTACGGTAGACGCACTCGTGAAAAGCGCATAAGTACGCGGATCGTCAAATGCCGACTCAGCATCGAACCAGTCCTGCGAGTTATATATCGTATCATAAGTAGGTATATCATCGATCGAGACACCTGATACTTTAGATAATTCTTCTATAAGTTCTCTGTTACCGATCTTAGCTCTCGGGATCAGCACCCGGTCTCCTCCCTTAAGAAGCGGAGCCAGTTCTGCTCCTAATGTTCTTCCGTCATATTCTGACGGGACCATATCCGCGCGCAGTCCGTATTTAAGAAGCTCCTTTTCTGACCCGCTGCCGATAGCAGCTATCCTGCATCCGGAAAGAGAACGGATATCTTTTCCCCTGAGAAGCTCGCTCATGAATACTCTGACGCCGCTCGGGCTTGTGAAAACGATCCAGTCATAGCCGTTAAGCTGCTCGATCGCCCGGGTCAGATCCCCGCTGCCGCAGATCGGCTCGATCTCTATGGTCGGGAGCTCAACAGCTTCAGCACCTCTTTCCCTCAGCATAGATGCCAGTCCCGAGCTCAGCTCTTTAGGTCTGGTAACTATCGCTCTGACTCCGGCAAGAGGCAGCATCTGTCTCCAATTGAAGCAGTCAGTCAGCGAAACGACTTTGCCGACTACAATTATCGCAGGAGTGATGACCTCAGCGGCCTTAGCATCCTCCTCAAGAGAAGAAAGCGTTGACCTTATAATACGCTGATCTGCCGTAGTTCCCTTTTCGATCACCGCAGCAGGGGTATCCGGATCCATGCCCGCT
>SVCR01000233.1 GCA_015058265.1 Clostridiales bacterium | reverse complement strand
CAGCTTCCGGGGAGAATGAGGTCATGATCCCTGAGATCCATGAGGGAGAGAAGTTAGAACTCAGCAATCTCATATCTCAGCAGAAATTCACTCAGCCGCCTTCAAGGTATACCGAAGCCGGTCTCGTCAAGGAGATGGAGGAGAAGAATATCGGCAGACCTAGTACTTATGCCGCTATAATAAAGACCCTGACAGACAGAAGATATGTGAAGAGGGCAAAGAAGACGCTTGTTCCTACCAAATTGGGGACAGATGTTACGGGAATACTGCAGGAATACTTCTCGGATATAGTCGATGTCCAGTTTACAGGAGAGATGGAAGACAAGCTCGATAATATCCAGCTCGGAGGCAGCCCTTGGCAGAATGTCATAAGTGACTTCTATGAAGGCTTCAGCAAGGAGCTCAAGGTCGCTGATGAAGAGGTCGAAAGGATCGAGAAAGAAGTAGTCTTATCTGACGAAGTATGCGAACTCTGCGGAAGACCGATGGCATATAAAGAAGGCCAGTTCGGGAGGTTCCTTGCTTGTACAGGATATCCTGAATGCAAGAACACTAAGACGATAATCAAGTCTACGGGGGTCAAATGCCCTGAATGCGGTAAGGACATAATAGAGCGCAGGAGCAAACGCACAGGCCGCGTATTCTACGGCTGCAGCGGATACCCTGAATGCAGCGTGTCTTACTGGGATCTTCCTGTAGGCAGATCATGCCCTGAGTGCGGATCAATGCTTGTCAGGTCGAAGGGTAAAAAACCTGTCATCAAGTGCTCTAATGCAGAATGCAAATATAAGGAGCCTATACCGGAACAGGAATCAGATGAAAGAAAAGACATCGAAATGGAGGGGACAGAATGATCCAGTTTCATGCAACGACCATCTGCGCGGTCAGAAGGCCGAATGGAGATATAGCTATCGGCGGTGACGGACAGGTCACAATGGGCGAAACGACAATAATGAAGAATGGCGCGAAGAAGGTCAAGAAGATCTATAAGGACAGAGTCCTGACCGGATTTGCGGGATCAGTTGCGGATGCTTTTTCGCTGACTGAGAAATTCGAAAATAAGCTCGGGGAACACGCAGGAAATCTCAAGAGAGCAGCTGTCGATCTGGCTCAGTACTGGAGAGGCGATAAAGCGATGAGAAACCTCGAAGCGCTTATGATAGTCGCTGATGCGGAAGATCTGCTGGTCATCTCCGGAAACGGGGAGGTCATCGTCCCTGACAAGGATGTAGTAGCAATAGGATCAGGCGGAAACTATGCTTATTCCGCTGCTGTTGCTTTGTTCGAAAACACTGATCTTGACGCAGAGAGCATCGTAAGAAAGTCTCTGGAGATCGCATCGAATATATGCGTTTACACCAATAACAATATATCTGTAGAGAAGCTGTAGGAGGGTAGCGATATGTCAGACAACATCAAGAATATGACTCCTAAGCAGATCGTAGCGGAGCTTGACAAGTATATCATCGGACAGGATGAAGCCAAGAAATATGTTGCTATAGCACTCAGAAACCGTTACAGAAGAAGTCTTCTCAGTGAAGAGATGAGAGAGGAGATATCTCCTAAGAATATCCTGATGATGGGACCGACGGGAGTAGGAAAGACCGAGATCGCGAGAAGGCTGGCAAAGCTCATGGACGCGCCTTTCGTCAAGGTAGAGGCAACGAAATTCACTGAAGTAGGATATGTAGGACGTGATGTCGATTCGATGATAAGAGACCTCGTGGAGGCATCGATGAGACTCAGCAAGCAGAAGCGCATGGAGGAGAATACCGACATGGCTGACAAGCTTGCAGAGGAAATCATTATAAAGGCGATCGTTCCGGGCAAGGAAGACAATCAGGAGACAGGCGGAGTACAGCTCGGCAATATCTTCGGGAACCTCGGCTATAAGAGCCAGAGGCAGGAATACGAAGAGAATAAAAGAAAGCAGTATGAATCCAGCCAGGAGTTTTCCGATGTCAAATTGGCGCGTGATCAGGTCAGAGAGCAGTTCCGCGCGGGATATCTGGATGAACAGATCATAGAGATCGAGGTAGATGATGTTCCTAAGACCAATCAGCTCGACATGCAGAACGAGGGGATGATCGCTATCGGTAATATCTTTGACAGCATGCTCCCTAAGAAGACCAAGCGCAAGAAATGCAAGGTCAGCGATGCAAGGAAGATATTGAGAGAGCAGGAAGCGCAGAAGCTGATAGATATGGATCAGGTCACTGATGAGGCTCTCGAGAATGCTGAGCAGAACGGCATCATCTTCATCGATGAGATCGACAAGATCGCTTCGGGAAGCAGCATGAGATCCGGCGCTGACGTATCAAGAGAAGGTGTCCAGAGGGACATCCTGCCGATCGTTGAGGGCAGTGTCGTAAATACTAAGTACGGTCCGGTAAAGACTGATCATATGCTCTTTATCGGAGCGGGTGCTTTTCATGTGTCCAAACCTTCTGACCTTATACCTGAGCTGCAGGGAAGATTCCCTATCAATGTTGAATTGAAGAATCTTGATAAAGAGGATTTCAAGAAGATCCTTACTGTTCCTGAGAATGCTGTTATCAAGCAGCAGAAGGCTTTGCTTGAGACTGAAGGAGTAAGTGTAGACTTCACAGATGATGCTATAGATGAGATCGCGGATCTTGCTTATCTGATGAACGAGGAGACTGAGAATATAGGAGCAAGAAGACTGCACACGATCCTGGAGATCCTGCTGGAGGACATATCTTATAATCTCCCTGATGAGAATGCTTCGGATATTACAATAGACCGTGAATATGTAAGGTCAAAACTCCACGAGAAGGTCAAAGAAGTCGACGTGGACCGTTTTATCCTTTAGTGCTGATAAACGCTGTATGAAGCTTTATAATTCGTTATATGAATATGGTGAGGCAGAATATGTAGTGGAGAAGTCCAGGTTTATAGCTCATGCTATGCCTGTGGAGTCTTATGATGAGGCAAAAGCATTCGTTGCCGAGATCAAAGAGGAATACAGATCTGCAACACATAATGTCCCGGCCGTGATATGCGGCCCGGGGCAGGAGATACAGTGGGCAAGTGATGACGGAGAGCCGAGCGGGACCTCGGGTCTTCCCGTGCTCAAGATGATCGCAAGTGAGGGGCTAACCAATCTGGCAGTCGTCATCACCAGGTATTTCGGCGGGATCAAGCTGGGGACCGGGGGACTGGCGCGTGCATATACTGCAGCTGCAAGACTGGGGATAGAAGCTGCGGGCAGATGCGAGGTGCATGAGAGCAGCCTTATGATATACAGATTCGATTATACTTATCTGAGTAAGCTGCAGAATCTGGCCGCAGAGGGACAGTTCGAGATAACAGAACCCGAGTATTCTGATACTGTCAAGGCGGGGATAAAATGTCTGTCTGAGTACGAGCCCGAGGTCAGGGAGTTGATGACTAATCTGACCGGAGGAAAGGCAGAATTGCTTTCCGAGAAAAAAGATTTAATAAGATTAAAAATGTGATTGACACGGTATGACTCGTGTGCTAATATAATGAGGCGTCAAAAATTGACGGGCGCATAGCTCAGCTGGGAGAGCACCTGCCTTACAAGCAGGGGGTCATAGGTTCGAGCCCTATTGCGCCCACCAT
>SVCR01000232.1 GCA_015058265.1 Clostridiales bacterium | reverse complement strand
AGGCTGAAGAGACAGGAAACGTCGACTACGTCTGGAACGCGAGAGAGCTTTACAGGGTGTTTCTGAGAACAGGAGGAGCGCCTCACAGAAAAGGAGCGACAGCTTTCGATACACTCGGCGGAGAGGACGCGGCGATGCCTTATCCTGAGCTTCTCGGCGACAAAGAGTGGACACTGACTTCTGACCTCGAGGAGACGGCTATCATGGCCGGCGGCAAGGCGTGCAGATGCGCGGTCGCGCATAACCTCGGTCAGGTCCGCAGGCTCCTTGAGGGAGAATACAAAAACTACGATGTCATCAGACTGAACGCATAGTTAGCCTGCACATTTTCCGGTATGTGTGCCAAAACGTCACATTAAGGGAAATAGATGGCAGACATAAAGCACCACACAGTGTAAAATGACGCTGCAGGACCTTTATTCATGCAGCGTCATTTGTGTACATGGCTATGAAAGAGAAATACGGATGCGTTTTGCTTGCCGGCGGCTCGGGCAGAAGGATAGGCGGCAGAAACAAGGCAGAACTTGAATATGAAAATCAGACTTTTGCTGAGCGGATCACACAAGAACTCAGTACACTTGGTCTACAGTGCTACCTTTCTTCTGCGGTCTATGAGCAGAAGCTGCCTGAAGGCTGGAAGCTTGTCAGAGACAGGGTCACAGGTGAAGACGGCAGTTACATCGGGCCGATAGGAGGCATCTGTTCATGCCTCATTCAGGCGGCGGAGGATGGTCTTGAAGGGCTTTTCTTTACACCTTGCGATGCACCGCTGTTCAGAAATAAACTGATAAAAGAATTAAAGAAGATTCTGGATGCTGAGACCTGCGGATCTGTAAAACCTGACGCTCTGGTCTGGCGGACGGCTGATGGAAAAGTACAGACAACATACGGTTGGTATTCGGTCAGATGCCTGCCGTTCCTGAAAGAAGAAATACGCAACGGGAGATATAAGCTCATAGATGTGCTGAATAAGCTGAACTGCCGGATGATAGACACGAAAGATCCAGACATCCGGGATGAATGGTTCGTTAATATAAATACTGAAGAAGAGTTCAGGCGGCTTGCCTGGAAAGGGAGTTATGCAGACTGACAATAACAAAAAGGTATCTCTTGAAGAGGGAATCTCGCTTCTCAGATCATTTGTCTCAATGATAACTGATACTGAAAAAGTGCCTGTCAGGAAAGCACTCGGCAGGACTATTGCGCAGGATCTTACAGCAACTCATGACCAGCCGCCTTTTGCCCGTTCTCCGTTTGATGGATATGCCATCAGAAGTGAGGATTCAAAAGGCGCTTCAGTCGATACCCCGGTCACACTCAAGGTAATAGGCGAAGTTGATGCCGGTCATGTGTTCAGAGGCACAGTCAGCGAAGGCCGGGCTGTCAGGATCATGACAGGTGCTCCGATCCCTGATGGCGCGGATGCGGTCATCAAGCAGGAAGAGACCGACTACGGAGAAGACATCGTCAATATCTTCCGTGAGATGAGATATAACCAGAACAATTGCGCTGCAGGTGAGGACTATAAAAAGGGCGCTGTGCTGCTTCCGGACAGAAGTTACATCGGACCGGTTGAGATCGGAATACTTGCGAGCACCGGCAATACAGAGGTAAGCGTATACAGAAGACCAAAGGCTTTACTGATCTCTACAGGAGATGAGATCATGATGCCGGGAGAGCCTCTTTTACCCGGCAGGATATATGATTCAAATCTGTTTACTCTTGAAGCCATTCTTACTGAATGGGGCGTTGATGTGATACATACAGAAAAGATAGAAGACGACCCGGCTGCAGCTTCATCTGTTATAATGAAATATACGGATGATGTGGATCTGCTCATATCTTCAGGCGGCGTATCTGTAGGCAAAAAGGACATAATGCATGACGTATTCGATTTTCTTGGTGTCGAAAGGATATTCTGGAAGATAGGAATCAAACCCGGCGCTGCCATGCTGACCGGAACTTACAGGGGCAGACAGGTTCTTGCTCTATCCGGCAATCCTTATGCGGCATTTATAGATCTTCATATGGTCGTCAGACCTGTAATAAATGCCCTGAACGGAAATGATCATCTCGAGATGCTTCGTGAAACCGTCGTACTCATGGATGACTATGACAGACCGAGCCGTATCAGGAGGTTCGTTCGCGCTTATGTCAGAGAAGGCAAGGCATATATAGAGGGACATACCGGCGGCAACGGCGATATCTATTCCGGACACGGGATCAACGCTATACTTGATATACCTGCCGGATCAGATAAGCTCAGTGCAGGTGATAAAGTCACAGCGCTTTTGCTGTAAACAGCCAAAGGAGAAACATGTGTGATTCGAGGATCATCGCGATATGCGGCAGCAAGAACTCAGGCAAAACGACTCTCATAACGAGACTTCTGCCGGTTCTGAATGAAAAAGGATATAAAGTTGCAGTCATCAAACACGACGGCCATGATTTCGCCTGTGATATTCCGGGAACGGATTCATACAGATTCACGGAGAACGGAGCATACGGTGTTGCAGTCTTTTCGCCGCACAGGGTATTCATCCACAAGTCAGCAGAGGAAGAGAATGAGAATGCTCTTATATCGATGTTCCCGGAAGCAGATATCATACTGATCGAAGGCCTGAAGGATTCCGATTATCCCAAGATCGAAGTGATCCGGCAGGAGATCTCCGGTCGCCCGGTATCCAATCCTGAGGGAAGATTCCTGATAGCGACAGACCTCGACGGGGAAGATGCTGACGGTCTGCCGGGTGAAAACATCGTCTCCATTGATAACATCGAAGAAATTGCATCGTTCATATTAAAAGTCAGATGCAGGCCGGGCACAGGAAAGAGGACATTATGACGATTGCAACAAACACGGACGAAAGAGTATAATATCTTTGAAATCGATCAAACAACTGATATACAGAGGCGCTGGGACAAGCGCCTTTAGTTAAACGCACCGATTAGTATTTAAAAACAATTCGCATCTATCCGGAGGGAGCAGTTATGAAGTACGGAGCGGTCATTGCGGCAGCGGGAATGACAGCACGCATGAAGCAGTTCAGACAGCTGATGAACATCGGAGATATGAGCATAGCAGAGCGGGTCATCGTGAATTTCAGACGCGCAGGTGTGAGTGAGATAGTTATGGTGACCGGTTATAATGCCGGCCATGTCGAAAAGGCTCTCAAAGACTTCGACCTGACTTTCATAAAAAATGAAAACTATGTTGATGCAGAGATGTTTGAATCTGCCAGACTCGGCCTTGAGTGGATCAAAGATAAGTGTGACAGCATGTTTTTCTGCCCTGTTGACATACCGTTCTTTACAGATGAGACAGTTGCAGAAGAAATGCGTGCTTTGGAGGCAGACAGAAGCATCAAAGTCATCGTACCGACATGCAGCGGACGGGGAGGTCATCCTATCCTCATTGATGGATCGGCTCTGCCTGCGATCCTTGCCTATGAGGGAGATCAGGGGATGAAAGGGGCATATGAGTCCCTTCCCGAAGGCAGTGTGGCCAGGATCGCGGTTGATGATGAAGGAGCAGTTATAAAAGACTACTCAGCGACCGACTGTCGTAAGCTGGTGGATATCCATAATGACAGGATAATGCATCCACATGTC
>SVCR01000231.1 GCA_015058265.1 Clostridiales bacterium | reverse complement strand
TGCGACAGGTCCCCAGTTTCCTATACGCGAAAGCAGAGAGACTGACTGTTCCTCGGTCCTTCTCTCCAGCCATTCCATGACCAGATAAGTTATGAACAGGAACGGTATCAGCTCCGCTGTGTCCTTGATGGTATCTATGATAACGTCGTAAATCAATGCAGTCATGAAAGGTATTATATGGCATCATTAATTGATTGACAACCATTAATTGTTCTTCTATCATTCTAATGACTGAGTTTTAGGGTCGCGAGACGGCAATGTGACTGCATAGGCATCCGAAGCACGCAGTGAACAGATGCGACTGCAGATCTGCCCGCATATGACTCGGGTATGATCGGAAAGGAATTGGTTCTCAGAATGGCAGAAGTCAAAGAATATACAGGGACAGCGGTGCAGTTCCCTGAAATAATAGATGAAGATAACGGAATGCAGGCGGCAGCCGAGGCGGTAATGCCGGAACAGTATTCCGAACCGGAATCACAGGCCGCGGTCGCGGCGAAGCCTGAAAAGCAGGATAAGCAGGTGATCGAGACAGAATTGCCGGCAAGAAAAAGCAAAACAGAGGAAAAGGGCTCTGCTATTGATGTGGATATAGACAACATCACCTTCGAAGTCGAGGACGCGGATGAAAAGGACACATCTTATGAAGAAGCAGCAGACAGTAGTTATGATCCGTACGCTGAATCATACTCAGATATGTACGGTCGCCGTCCTTTCGCTTACAGCAGGAGGATCAACAAACACGTCTTCACCTGGCTGTTTTCGTTCGTCCTGGGTATTTATGGCGTAGACCGGTTTGCCCGCGGACAGATCGGGCTCGGCCTTCTCAAACTGATGACTTTCGGCGGAATGGGCTTCTGGTATCTTGCAGATCTGATCGTCGCCATCGCTAAGGCATACGGAAGCGGATCTGTAGAGGACAGCGACTTTTACTTTGACCGTTACGGAAGATATGTTGACTAATATTCTGTTAAATATATGAAAGGAAAACCGAAATGAACAAGAAATCAAATGCGGCTGCAGTTGTAGCTTACCTGACCTGGATAGGCTGGTTCGTGGCACTGATAATCAGAGATAAAAATGATCCATTCACCACACACCACCTCAACCAGGCACTGATACTCAATATCCTGTCGATCATCGGCGGAGCCATCAACGCCCTGCCTCTTCTCGGCGGCATAGTCGCCGGACTGATCGATCTGGTGATCCTTTTCCTGTGGGCGGTCGGTGTTTACCGTGCAGTGACATGGAGCGATGATCCGCTTCCGTTGATCGGAAACATACATCTTATCGGCTGATAGAACCATAATTCGGGGGTAATCTATGAATCAATACGAAAAGGACAACACCGCTAAGCTCAGGAAATATCTTCCGGAGTGTGTTGTGATGCTCAGGAATAACGGAGCTTTTCCTCTTGAGAGGCCTTGCAGGATAGGAGCATTCGGAAGCGGTGTCAGGAATACTGTCAAAGGCGGGACAGGCTCCGGTGAGGTCAACTCGAGATATTTCGTGACGATCGAAGACGCTCTGCATCAGGCCGGCTTTACCATTGCGAACAAAGGTTGGTCAGATATGTACAGTTACTTTGACGACAAAGCTCGAGAGGATTTCAGAGAGGAGATCAAGGCCAAAGCCAAGCTCGAAAAGGTCAACGTCATATCTGCTTCGATGGGCGCAGTCGTGAAGCAGCCTGAATATGATATCCCTCTCGATCTTACATGTGACGCGGCTATATACGTGGTCTCCAGGATCTCCGGAGAGGGCAATGACAGACTTCCGGAAAAGGGCGACTTCCTGCTGACAGACAGCGAGGTGAGGGATATTCTCGCGCTGGATGAGGCTTATGAACGGTTCATGCTGGTGATCAATGCCGGAGGACCGGTGGATCTCTCTCCGGTCATGGATGTCGGGAACATACTCGTGCTGTCCCAGCTCGGTGTTGAGACAGGAGCGGCTCTGACAGACATTCTTCTGGGCAGGAATTATCCTTCCGGAAAACTCGCTACGACCTGGTCTATGCTGGAGGATTACAGCACGATCGGAGAATTCGGCAGCAGAGATGACACGAGATACAGAGAAGGTATTTATGTAGGATACAGATACTTTGACGCATTCGGTGCGGAGCCTCTCTTCCCGTTCGGATACGGTGTGGGATTCACTTCGTTCGATATGAAGACACAGTCAGTGACAGCTTCCGGTCCGGAGGCCACTGTCACGGCCAAAGTCACCAATACCGGCGGCTTCAGGGGCAAGGAGGTCGTGCAGGTCTATGTTTCCTGTCCGGCGGGAAAACTCGACAGAGAGGTCAAGAGCCTCGCGGGCTTTGCCAAAACACCTGAACTTCAGCCGGAGGAAAGCGCGGAGGTCAGCATCACATTCGATCTGAGAGAGCTCTCGGCATTCGACAGCGATGCTTCAAGATACGTGCTCGAAAAGGGCGACTATATCGTTCTGTGCGGAACGGACAGCGCGAATGCGAAGCCGGCAGCAGTGCTCAGGCTCGCTGAAGATGTGACGGTCAAGCAGGTCAAGAGCTGTACCGGGCCGGTAGACTTTGAAGATTGCAGGAACCACAAGGAAAGAAGCTTTGATACTGACGGAGTTCCGGTGATAGATATAGAAGTCAGCGGGTATGAGCCGCAGGAGATGCCGAGCCCGGGCAGATACGATGTCCTGGATTCGCTCAGCGATAAAGAGCTTGCTGTTCTCAACATGGGAGCTTTCGATCCTAAGAAGATCACTCCTACAGCAGTCGGAGATTCATCTGTCACAGTCGCAGGAGCGGCGGGAGAGACATCGTCACTGTTTGAGGACAGAGGTATCCGCAGGCTGATCCTTGCAGACGGACCTGCAGGAGTCAGGCTGGCTAAGAAGTACTATGAGGACAGCAAGGGCAGGCACACGATCGGTTTGCCGATCCCTGAGAGCGTCGTTGAACTGATGCCTGAGGTAGCTTCCAAGATTGTGAAGAAAGCCGGACGTGTTCCGGCAGGAGCCGAGATACATGAGCAGTACTGCACTGCGATCCCTATCGCAACGGCTGTCGCGCAGAGCTTCAACACTGAATTTGCAGAGCTTTGCGGCGATATAGTCGGAAGCGAGATGGAGATATACGGAGTGGATATCTGGCTTGCTCCTGCTCTCAACATACACAGAAATGTCCGCTGCGGCCGCAACTTCGAATACTATTCGGAGGATCCGCTTGTCAGCGGAAAGATGGCAGCCGCGATAACGCGCGGCGTGCAGAGCCATCACGGCTGCGGAGCTTGTATCAAGCATTACACAGCGAACAATCAAGAGACCAACCGCTATGCCAACAACAGCATGATAAGCGAAAGAGCCCTCAGAGAGATATATCTCAAAGGCTTTGACATATGCATCAGAGAGTCACGCCCGGCGGCTGTGATGACATCATACAATCTGGTCAACGGCATACACTCAACGGAGAGCAGAGCTCTGGTGACTGATGTCCTCAGAGGTGAGTTCGGATTCGACGGGGTAGTCATGACAGACTGGTGGATCGGAAACGGGATGCTGCTGTACAAGGATTCCAAGTACACGATCCCTGATGCGGCGCTGGTCACTGCAGCAGGCTGTGATCTGTTCATGCCGGGATGCAGGAAGGACTACAAAGAGATCATGAAGGGTCTCAAGAACGGTACAG
>SVCR01000230.1 GCA_015058265.1 Clostridiales bacterium | reverse complement strand
TCGATGAGGCTCTCAGCATCGCCAACAACTCGATCTACGGACTTTCAAGCTGCGTCTTCACTGAGAACATGCATACCGTAAAAAGAATGGCGGATGAATTTGAAGCAGGAAGTGTGATCGTCAACGCCGCATCCCGACTTCGTACATTCGAAATGCCTTTCGGAGGCTGGAAGATGAGCGGAGTCGGCACTGAGGGAGTTATGGTCACTTTCAACGAAGTCACCAAGCCTAAGGTCATCGTGCTGACGCATCTGTAAGAAAAGAAACGAGGCTGCCACATTTTGAAATAAAATGCGACAGCCTCATTATTTCTGTAAAGTATTTGAACTCCGGTGTTCTTATATCTGTAGTTTTTACTTCAGTTTCTACTTCTCCGGATAGTCGCGGTCCCTGAGCTGCCGTCCTGCTTCAGGCATCAGCTCTTCGCTGATTATCCCGAGCATTTCTTCGAATTTATCGACATCTGCCGGTTCGAATCTATCTTCTATCCTCTCGCATACGAGGTGGATGTAGTCGAATATCACGCCGTATTCTTCGCGGTATCTGGAGGTAGCTTCAACGCGGTATTCTCTCTTATCCCTGTCATTGCGTATCCGTCTGATGTAGCCCCTCTCTTCGAGCTTGTTCAAGCGATAAGCCGTATTGGATGCCGAGAGCTTAGCATATCTTGAGAACTCGGCCACAGTCGGGTCCCCCAGTGCGATTATGATCTCCATGTAGATCACCTCCTGAAGACTCAGATCTCCAGGCATGCTCCTGCCGCGCTCTTTGAGCGCACGGTCGTACAGCATCAGCTTGAATTTATCGTACATCGTATTGAAATGCTGTTCCAGATATCTCATGATATGCCTCTGTCTGTATTATTCCCGTCAGTTCCTCTCTTCGTACCGCTTGACCTTTCCCGTAGTGGTCTTGGCCATCTCTTCGGTCTGCAGAATAAGTCTGTGTACGTGCTTGTATTTTGGCATATTGCTGTTGATACGGTCAATATCCCCATCTACGATCGCGTGCACCTGTTCCTCTGTCTCAGCCCCGTATTTTTCCTTCATTATATCTTCATCATACACGATCTTGGCAACAAGGACCTCGTCCCTGTCATCGGCGCCCTCTCGCCTGACTTCACCGAAAACGATGTTCTCTTTGACGTAAGGAAGCTCTGCGATTATGGTCTCGATCTCCTCAGGATAGACGTTCTTGCCGTTCTTGAGGACGATGACATTCTTCGACCTTCCGGTGATATGAATGTAACCGTGTTGATCAAGATAAGCCAGATCGCCGGTATGGAGCCATCCGTCCTTGATGACTTTGGCCGTCTCCTCCCTGTCCTGATAGTATCCCATCATCACACTTGGCGACTTGACGATTATCTCGCCTATACCTTCATCATCAGGATTCTCTATTTCGACATCCATACCCGGGAATCCGAGTCCTATTGATCCCGGTGCGCGGTTGAACAGATTCTCGCCGGCTATTACAGGAGCGGATTCTGTCATTCCGTATCCCTGGACTACTTCTATCCCGAGATCCTCATATCCCTTGATCACAGCGGCGTCCAAAGCCGAAGCTCCGCTTACCACCATACGGAGGTCACCGCCGAGTTCTTCAAGTACGTCCTTAAAGAGTCTGCGTCTTACATCGACCTTGACCTTCCTCAGCATCCTTGACAGCCTGATGCCTCTTTCGAATGTCTTTTCCTTGCCCTTCTTACGTATTCCGGCCATGATCTTCTTGTACATGGCTTCCATGAGAAGCGGCACACCTATGAATACTGATACATGATACTCAACAAAATTCTTCTGCAGGTATTTGAGCCCATCGCAGAAAACAGTCGTGACACCGCAGGCGTACATGAGTAGCTGCCCGGTCGCTCCGAATGTATGGTGATAAGGAAGAAGCGCTATGTTCACATCTCCCTGTCTTATATCCTCGACCTGTTTGAGGCTGAAGACATTGAACATGATGTTACGCTGGCACAGCATGACTGCCTTGGCTGCGCTTGTCGTTCCGGATGTGAAGATGAGATTGGATAGAGCCTCACGGTCTACATGGAGCTTAGAAAACTCATTGTTTCCGTCTTTGAGCTCCTTATCTCCCTTATCGAGCAGCTCACGGAAGCAGATATACTCAGTTCCATCATCCATACATATATATGTAGAAACAGCTGTCGGAGCTGCCATAGGATCAGAAGCCTCAGCACGCAGTTTATCAGCCAGAGATGCATGCTTCTTGTCGAATATGAGAACGCTGCATCCGCTCTTCTGTATGGATGTCTTGAGCTCCGGATAAGGAAGACCCTTATCAAGCGGTACGCAGATACCCAGGCCGCTCATTGCTGCCAGATACGCAAGCTGCCATTGATAAGAGTTCTCACCGATTATGGCTATCCTGGCATTTCTTATTCCGGATGACAGCATGCCGGTTCCGAGCCTTGTGACATCCTCTTTCAGCTCTCTGTATGAAATATTTCTGTAAACCGGCTCACTCTTCCTTCCGGCAGTTTTATCCTTAAGTATGAAAGCTGTGTTGTCTCCGTACTCCTGTACAGCATAGTCAAGCAAAGCCTGAACATTCTCATGCTCCTCTGAAGGATATACGGGCTTCAGCTGTTTTACCTTTAAATTGTCACTCATTATACTTTGTCCCTTTCTCTATTTACGTCCTACAGGGAGACAGTATAACGCTTACAGCGATATAGTTCAATATTTTTAATTAAAATTTTTGAAGTATTTTTCATAGAAACGAAAAGAGTGAAATAAACTGCATCAAGCCGGAACTCATATAAAATGTCTTTCTCCTTCTTAACAAAACCAAAGCCCTTTTGTCAGTTTTGTCTGACCACTAAAAAAGATCCGGATCCTGCGATCTGCAGGATCCGGACACTGAGTGGTACTCCTATCTTCCTGTTGTGTAATTGTCGAAATATCCCTGGATATATACTACAGGTGTTCCCTTATCTCCCGAACCCGAGGTCAGGTCACAAAGCGAGCCGATCAGGTCAGTAAGTCTTCTAGGTGTAGTTCCCTCGGAGACCATATTCCCTATCAGACTCTCCTGTGGCTTGTCGAGGATAGCTTTCTTAATAGCTTCTCTGAGTTCCTCACCCGTAAGGTTGGAATAATCATTATCAGCAAGGTATTTGAGCTTGAGCTCGTTAGGTGTGCCCTCGAGTCCTGCTGTATATGCCGGACTGACGACAGGATCGGCGAGTTCCCAGATCTTTCCGACAGGATCCTTGAATGCGCCGTCTCCATATACCATTACCTCAACGTGTTTGCCGGTCTTCTCCTTCATCATAGCCTGAATCTCATTGACCAGAGGCTGACAGTCTCTAGGGAACAGCTTGACTGTATCCTCTGTCGACTTGTTGGTACCGAGAAGTCCGTACTTCTCATTGTAGCCGCTGCCGTTAACAGGCGCGTTCAGGATCTCATCCATTCCGTAAACATTAGCGCCGAGCTGTTTCAGATGGTTTCTGGTCCTGACTCTTGTATGGATATCACAGTTGATGACATTGTTAGTATAGTCAAGAATTGCCTCTGCCCTGTTGGAGAATATGATTTCAGGCTCTGCACCCATCTCTCTGATAAGGTCGCCATAGAACTCAACATAATCCACACCCGTGAACTGATGCTTGTTGACGCCGAACAGTTCTCTGTATCTCTTCTCA
>SVCR01000229.1 GCA_015058265.1 Clostridiales bacterium | reverse complement strand
GATCCATCCGACCAAAGCGGGATACATCGAATGGTGGTTTCCTAAGATGGAGGCCGAGCTTGTACAGTTCCTCAAATAGAATAATTGTATATAGTGTGGTTGACTTTAGTACGGTGTGACTAACAGCGGTAATGCTTGCTTTTCCACTGTATATCTGTACAATTCAATTGTGATGAAGATTAACAGAAGGATTATATTAATAATAATATGCGCTCTGCTTTGCCTCGCGGCATGCTTTGTGATACGAGAGACCGTCAGTAATAAAACTGGCGGTATTTCTGCTCATATGACGGATTTCAACAAGGATCTGAAGAGTGCTTCGCTTGATGATGATCATCGCACCACTTATGAGATCTTTGTCTGCTCCTTCTGCGATTCAAACGGAGACGGAATAGGTGATCTGAACGGGATAAGGTCAAAGTTGGACTATATTACTGACCTTGGCTTCGATGCGATATGGCTGACCCCGATACATCCGTCTGCTACTTACCATAAATATGATGTAGATGATTACTATGCCGTCGATCCGGCCTTTGGCACTATGGAGGACTTTGAAGCACTACTGGCTGAGTGCCATGCGAAGGGTGTCAGGGTGTATATGGATATGGTCTTCAACCATACATCTGATGAAAACAGCTGGTTCCGCGCGGCATCGGATTACCTGCATGAGCTTCCGGACGGATGGGAGCCGGATACGTCTTACTGTAAGTACTTTGACTATTATAATTTCAGGAGGGAACCTGCCGAGGGCTTCACTCAGGTCAATGGCACCGGCTGGTATTATGAGTCGCGATTCTGGTCAGAGATGCCGGAGCTGAATCTTGACAGTGAATATGTAAGAGGAGAGATCCGGGATATCATGAGATTCTGGCTGGATAAAGGCGTTGACGGATTCAGGCTGGATGCTGTCACATCTTACTTCAACGGCCAGCCGGAGAAGAATTCGGAATTTCTCAGATATCTGAAGGAAACTGCAAGCAGCATCGACCCTGACTGTTATATTGTCGGGGAGGCATGGACGGATCGTGAGATCGTTGATGTTCTGTACTCAAGCGGTATCGATTCACTTTTCGATTTTTCCTTCGCAGGTGCGGACGGAGTCATAGCAAGAACTCTGAACGGAGGCTGTACTGCTGCGGACTACGTGCGTGAAATGATGATGTCCGAAGCGGTATGTACGGGGAACGGACGGGAATGCATCGATGCTCCTTTCTACACTAATCATGACATTGACAGGAGCGCAGGCTATTATCCGAACGATGACGGGCCGGCAACTAAGATGGCGTATGCCATGAGTCTGCTGATGACCGGTAATTCATTCGTATACTATGGTGAAGAACTAGGAATGAATGGATCGGGCAGGGACGAGAACAGGCGCGCGCCTATGTATTGGAGCAGTGATGCCGCTGATCCTGAAATGTGTGCCGGGCCGCCCGGGATGGATAGTATCGGCATGAAATATCCGCCGGCGGATGAGCAGATAAAAGATGAAACTTCTCTGCACCGGTGGTTCAAAGAGGTGATCCGGGTCCGCAATGCGTTTCCGGCCATAGCAAGGGGCAGAACGGAAATCGCAGAAGCTCTCTGTGACGATACCACTGCGTCTTTCTTCAGAAAAAGCAATGATCATGACGACCTGCTGATCGTCATGAACCTGAGTGCTGACGAGACAGAGAAAGATCTTACGGCGGCAGGAGAGGACTTCAGGCTCGCCGCAGTCCTGAATACCGGTGAAGACGGTATATCATATCAGGACAGCAAGCTCCGCCTTCCGGCATACAGTATAGCGGTTTTCTCGTGTGAACAGTAAAAAGCGGAAACTCATAGCCGGGATCCGGTAATGCCTGCGGACAGGTCTTAATGTAAGGGGATAGGGGTCAGTCAACAAGGACATTTCTGAATTGAGCAAGGAACTTCCCGGCTAAAGGAGTGAAAGCCTGATACCTGTTCCATATCAGGTACAGGTGTGTTTCCTGCAGCGGATCGAGAGGCCTGAATACCAGGCCGCTGCTGTCTGAGCAATCGACAAGATGCTTGAATGTAAGCAGCAGACCGAGACCTTCCCGCGCGAACACAGAACCATTGTAGGAGAGGCGGAATGATCCCTCCAGCCGGAGATCCTTCATCCTGCTGCCGGCCCACTCTGCTATCTCATAATCCCAGCTTTGTTCAGAGCAGAAGAGAGGGAGACCTGCGAGATCATCTATTGTAACACTTTCTTGTGACGCAAGCGGGTGATCGGCAGGCATGACTGCGCCCCAGATATCTGTCTCGGGGAATTCAATGTAATCATATTTAAGCTCGTCAGGAGCCTCGCATATGACAGCAAAGTCAAGCAGGCCCTTGTCGAGCTTTTCTGTTACCTGTTCAGTGTCGCCGCTTGTGATGTGATAGTTCATTGTAGGATAAACAGACTTGAGCTGACCGAGCACTCTTGCAAGATAGCGTATCTGATATGATTCAGCAAGTCCCAGGTACAGGTCCCCGCCTGTGATGTCATCAAGAGAGATGAATTCCTGTTCGATCTTGTCGGCCATTGCGACCAGATCCTCGGCGCGATCTCGCAGGAGCATTCCTTCATCGGTCAGTTCAATGCTGAAGCTGTGCCTCGTAAAAAGCTTCTTGCCGAGTTCTTCTTCGAGAGATTTCAATGTCTTCGAGAGGGTAGGCTGCGACACGTGCAGTAATTCCGCCGCTCTCGTCATATTTTCTTCCCGAGCAACCGCGAGGAAGTATCTTAAGTGTCTTATCTCCATTATCCGACCTCTTTTCCGTCTGAAAGTTCAACAAGGAGCAAGCGATGCCGTCAACAGACGCCGGGAGCTTGGCCTTTTGATTTTGAATTAGCGATAATTGAGCCTTGCAAGCTATAGCATGACATTCTATTTATGAATATCATACATTCATTTTATTCATTAGCGAATATCTTTGCAACTGTGTATTATACAGATATGAAAGATACAGAGATCAAAGCGATAATCGAAGATATGAAGGCTGCGGGCTGCACAGGTGCGGATACTGACAGGATCATGAGGATGCATGATGCAGGCATGGACGAGGAGATTCTTGTCTGCCTGCGTAAATGCAGATGCAGCATGATCGATGAACTGCATGAGAGACAGCGGAAGATCGATCACATGGACCGACTCATTCGAAGGACCGGCAGACTGACATATCGTTCAGATGATCAGCGATAGAAGAGACACTTACAATAAAGAGACATGACACTCATAAGTGTGCGTACGGGAGGAAACATAAAATGATAAGAAAAGAAGAACTCAAGCTGGTACAGGAATGGGATAAGACTTTTGCGAAAAGCGAGAAGGTAGACCACTGCAAGGTGACATTTGTCAATCGTTACGGCATCACTCTTGCGGCAGATATGTATGTTCCTAAGGATGCTGAGGGCAAGATGCCGGCTATAGCTGTATGCGGACCTTTCGGTGCCGTCAAGGAACAGTGCTCAGGTCTCTACGCCCAGACTATGGCGGAGAGAGGATTCATCACTATAGCATTCGATCCTTCCTTTACAGGTGAGAGCGGCGGACAGCCGAGATACATGGCTTCTCCGGATATCAATACTGAAGACTTCATGGCAGCAGTAGACTTCCTGTCACTTTGTGACAAGGTCGATCCTGACCGCATCGGCATCATCGGGATCTGCGGAT
>SVCR01000010.1:8749-16290 GCA_015058265.1 Clostridiales bacterium | reverse complement strand
TGAATTTGTAACTTTGCTCGGACCGTCAGGTTGCGGCAAAACAACGACTCTCAGGATCATCGGCGGGTTTGAGACTCCTGATGAAGGAAGAGTATGGTTCGATGGGAAGGATATCACATCACTTCCGGCCAACCAGAGGCACATCAACACAGTGTTCCAGAACTATGCGCTGTTCCCGCATATGAATGTCGGAGAGAACATCGCGTTCAGCATGAGAGTCAGAAACAAATCTGAGGCATATATCAAAGATAAGATCAAATATGCACTCAAGCTTGTCAATCTTGACGGATTTGAGAACAGGAGAATAGACCAGCTTTCCGGCGGGCAGCAGCAGAGAATCGCGATGGCAAGAGCTATCGTCAATGAGCCGCGTGTGCTTCTGCTTGATGAACCGCTGGGTGCTCTTGACCTCAAACTGAGGCAGGAGATGCAGTACGAGCTTGTACGCCTGAAGAAGGAGCTCGGCATCACATTCCTGTATATTACACATGATCAGGAAGAAGCTCTTACCATGTCGGACAAAGTCGTGGTCATGAACGAGGGTTACATCCAGCAGGAGGGAACACCGGAGGAGATCTATGACGAGCCGGTAAATGCGTTCGTTGCTGACTTCATCGGTGACAGCAATATCCTGTCCGGTCAGATGACCGCTGAACGCGTGGTCAAGATCAATGAAATAGAGTATCCGTGCATCGACGGCTCTGAGCAGGGATTCCCGCCGGGACTGAAGGTGGACGTCGTCATCAGACCTGAAGATATCGAGATCAAGCCTTACGGCGCAGGTCTGTTTAACGGAACTATCATCTCTAAGCTGTTCATCGGAGTGCATTACGAGATGCTCGTCCAGAGTGAGGACGGTAATATCGAATGGCTGCTCCAGAACTATGATCAGCATGATGTCGGAGAGAAGATCGGGATGTATGTAAGACCTGAAAACATCCAGATCATGCATAAGCCTAGAAGTGAAGCTGAGTCTGCTATCGAGCTCGATCTGTAGCAGAGGAACATGGAGAGATAGTTGATAGCTAAGAAAAGATTTGCGGTACCTTTCATAATATGGATCATAGCCGGTACAGTGATACCGCTGATTTCTATTGCCTTCTATGGTTTTACTAATCGTGAGGGCGGTTTTACTTTGGCCAATATCACGGCTATGTTCCAGCATGATCATTTGCAGGCGTTGGGGCTTTCTCTTCTGCTTGCGCTGATCAGCACGATAATCTGCCTTGTGCTTGCCTTCCCGATGGCAATGATCCTCAGGGATAGTAAATTCGGCAAGCAGGGATTCCTAATATTCGTAATAATCCTGCCTATGTGGATGAATTTCCTGCTCAGGACCATTGCCTGGCAGGTGTTACTGGAAAGACAGGGAGTCATCAATGCCATAATAACGGCGATTGGGCTTCCGAGGCAGGAAATGATGAATACTCCGGGGGCAATAGTCCTCGGTATGGTTTACGATTTCCTTCCGTTCATGATATTGCCGATATATAACACCGTGTCCAAGATCGACAATCATCTGATCGAGGCTGCTTATGACCTGGGCGCCAGCAAAGTGATGACATATATGAAAATCATCATACCGCTTTCCATACCGGGTATCGTCAGCGGGATAACCATGGTATTCATCCCGGCGCTGACAACATTCGTTATCTCCAACATGTTGGGCGGCGGAAAGATCAACCTCATAGGTAATATAATTGAACAGGAATTCACGGTCAACTCCAACTGGTATCTTGGGTCGGGCCTTTCACTGGTAATGATGATCTTCATCATACTCAGTATGCTCTTACTCAGGAAGTTTGATAAAACAGACGGGCAGAATCTGATCTGACGCAAATAAGAGAAATGAAAAAAGTATTCGGACGAATTTACATATTAATAATAATGCTGTTCCTGTATCTGCCGATACTGACTCTTATTGCGCTGTCGTTCAATGACGCAAAATCTATGTCGGTATGGACCGGATTCAGTCTTCATTGGTATCAGGAACTGTTCAGCAGCAGACTTATGATGGGTGCGATAGTCAACACATTCTCTATCGCTATACTGGCCGCCATTATCGCTACGGTGGTCGGCACACTTGCAGTGCTGGGTATGGCAGCTATGAAGCCGCGTCAGGAGCACGTGCTGATGGCGGTAAACAACATACCGATGCTGAACGCAGATATAGTAACAGGTATCGCTTTGATGCTTTTTTTCCTGATGATAGGAGCACCTCGCGGATACTGCACTATACTGTTCAGCCACGCAACATTCTGCATCCCTTATGTGATCCTTTCAGTAAAGCCTAGGCTCAACAAGAATACTGACAGATTGTTTGAGGCTGCGCTCGATCTCGGAGCATCTGAGAAATACGCCTTCCGGAAGATCGTTCTGCCGGAGCTGCGTCCGGGGATCATGTCGGGTTTCCTGCTCAGCTTTACAATGTCTGTAGATGACTTCATCATCACATACTTTACCAGAGGAGCGGGAATCAATACGATATCTACTCTTATCTACAGCGAAGTCAAGATCGGTATAAGGCCGAGCCTGTTTGCGCTGTCGAGTATAGTATTCGTGGTCGCTCTGATAGTACTGATCGCTGTCAATGTGAGGCAGACAAGGCGGGACAATGCCGCATACTGATATCGCTTGAGTGTAAGGAAATTCGGACGGCGACATATATCTGCTTTGGCATTAGACTGAGTTGCAGATCGGATGCAATTAATAAATGTGATTCAAGCTTCCTTCGCGGAAGCTTTTTCTTGCATCAGAAAAAGTGTAAGAAGCACAAAAAATCCGCTGTATTTTGTGGAAATAACTAATTGATTGCGGTATCATAACTATCGTACGTATTGAATGATCAAGCTCCGCAAGGAGATGAACTATAGAAAGGAATGAGGGACATCATGAACTTCGTATTTATATCACCTAATTTTCCTCATACATATTGGCAGTTCTGCGATCGTCTCAAGAGAAGAGGGGTCAATGTTCTCGGCATCGGAGACTGCCCGTATGATGACCTGGAAGACTCACTTAAAGAGGCTCTTACAGAGTATTACAAAGTCGATTCTCTGGAGGACTATGACAAGGTCTACAGAGCAGTTGCGTTTTTCTCATTTAAGTACGGCAAGATCGATTGGCTGGAGTCAAATAATGAGTATTGGCTGGAGAAGGACGCAAGACTGAGGGAAGACTTTAATATCACTACAGGAGTGCAGACTGCGGAGCTCGCGCTTTGGAAGAGCAAATCCGCAATGAAGCCTGTCTATCGCGAGGCCGGGATACCGACTGCACGCAATCACAAGGTAACCGACATTGACGCGGCAAGAGCTTTCCTCGATGAGATCGGCGGGTTCCCGGTAATCGTCAAGCCGGATATCGGAGTCGGAGCGACGGATACATGGAAACTCGAGAATGAAGATGATCTGAAGTGGTTCTACGATAACAAGCCGGAATCCCCATACGTCATGGAGGAGTTTGTTTACGGTAATATCTATTCATATGATGCGATCTGTGATTCGAAAGGTGATGTTCTGTTTGAATCATCGAACTGGTTCCCGCCATCGATCGCAGATCTGGTAAACAATGATCTTGAGCTTGCATACTATACGACGGATACTGTACCTGAACAGCTGCGTGAACTCGGAAGGAAGGCTCTTAAAGGCTTCAAGGTCAAGAGCAGATTCGTGCACTTTGAGTTCTTCCGTCTGACTAGCCCGCGTAAGAATCTCGGAGAAGTAGGAGATTTCGTAGGGCTGGAGGTCAACATGAGACCGGCAGGCGGATACACTCCTGACATGATGGACTTTGCGCATAATACGGATGTCTATCAGATATGGGCCGAGATGGTCACTGATGACAAGAGGCTTCTTCCGGATATAGGCGGAGATAAATTCTGTGTTTACGCATCGAGACGTGATTCACATCAATACGCGCACTCACACGAGGAAATACTTGAAAAATACGGAAGCAGAGTAGTGATGTGCGAGAGGATGCCGGATGCGCTCTCCGGAGCGATGGGCAATCAGATGTATACCGCTTTGGCAGAATCTCAGGAAGAGGTCGATGAGTTCATAGAATACGTCCACAAGAGAGCATAAAAGTCGCAATAAGAGGAACAAGCATTATCAACGATCACTATAATAACTAAGGAAAATAAGAAATGAAAGAAACATATAACAGAAGATACAGCCCTGCACTTGACAGAGAGATGGAACACGTTGTTTTCGGTGAAAGCGGGAAAACATGCTTTGCTTTCGCGCCGCAGAGCGGACACACCTATGACTTTGCTAATTTCGGAATGGTCGAAACGGTAAGGCCATGGATCGAGGCGGGCAAACTCAAGATAGTATGTGTCGACAGCATCGATGAGGAAAGCTGGGCAGATGAGAATGGAGATCCGGGTTACCGCGCGTGGATGCAGGAAAGATGGTTCCACTATGTAGTTGATGAACTCGTACCGGAACACCTCGAGTGGGGCAAGAAGGCCATGACAACCGGTTGCAGCATGGGCGGATTGCATTCGGCAAACTTCTATTTCAGAAGACCGGACATGTTTGATTCGATGATCTCTCTGAGCGGTGTCTTTGATGCAGGTCTGTTCTTCCACGGCTATATGGATGAGAATGTGTATGCCAACTCACCGCTTCATTTCCTGCCTAACATGCCGGATGATCATCCATGGCTGGATCTGTACAGACAGGGCAATATCGTATTCTGCTGCGGAAGAGGTGCGTGGGAGGATAAGATGATCGCTGATTCGACCAGACTGGATGAGATCCTGACGGCTAAGGGCGTTCCGCATTGGGCGGACTTCTGGGGATATGATGTCAATCATGACTGGCCGTGGTGGAAGAAACAGCTCCCGTACTTCATGGGGCATATGCTCGGTGACGCGTGATATCGCGCTGTTTTGCCTGAAAATGATGTAAACTGATGACCCGCTGAAAGGCGGGTTTTTCATATGCCAATACGGGGAAGGCCAAATAATTCCTAGATATCAGCAGCGAAATAACTGTTATTAATTCATGAAATATTAACAATTCTTAAATGCACACAATTGGCCGTTTTTTTACCAATTGAATATGCTTAACAAGTGTTAAGATAGGATTAATAAAGTATCGCTTCGCTCAGCGAGGTTTTATTTTGGAGTTTTTATAAGAAGAGGTATTGTATATGTTCAGGGATCGGAAAATAAGCAGATTTTTCAGTATCTTGCTGATGACTGTCATGGTTCTCACTTATAATGGAGGACCGGCTATTTCTGTGCTGGCTATGGATGCTGCAGCTCAGGAAGTGGCAGAGGCAGAGACTAAGGATGCTGCAGCGGAAAGCGCTAAGGCAACCGAAGAACAGCAGGATGAACAGAAAGAGGATGCAGCTGCAGAGAAGACAGATGCTGCAGAAACGGCAGAGGCAGCTGAGGTTGAGAAGACAGATGATTCATCAGCCGCAGAAGAGAAGGCTGATCAGTCGGAAGAGAAGAAGGAAACTGCGACCGAGGCTAAAGCTGACAGTAAAACCGACGGCAAGACTGTCAAGAAGTCGAAGATCCGTAAAGCAGGCAGCAAAGCAAATACCGACGATGCGAGTGCTGTCAACTTCACGAGGATCCTCGGACGTGCAGTTGAGTACGGAATTCTTGCTGATACATATGATCAGCAGAACCATGCGCAGACGAATTTTGCAGTAAAGAAATATACAAGAGGCAACTTTAACGATGACCCGGATCTTGCCGGTTCGCATGTCGTTCCTTTTATTATAGGCAGCTTTGATCCGGATATAAGATTCGGCAGCAGCACTTATGGCGGGAAGCAGATGCAATATGACATTTATACTGATTCACAGTATAAAGACGTCATTGAAAAAGAGATAGCTGAAAATAAACAGGGGGACCAGCGTACATATATAAAGCTTGATAGTGTAGATAAGGTCAAGACTCATCAGATCTATCAGGATAAGGCAACTATCGATAGTAATATCGATCACATGATCAGCCATATAACAAAGTGGTCAAATACTCTGAAGAATACAACTACTATCACACTGCCTGAAAACTATAATCCTAATAAGTATGTGCTGGATACCACAGATTATGGTGATACAGATGTAATTTACGTAAATGTACCGTACAGCTTTGCTAAGAAGATGTTTGAAACATCTGCGGCGGTAAATGGAGATGGTACTATTGGCCAGGGGTTTGTCGTAAATAAAAAACCTAATCAGAATATTGTATTCAATATTGATAACTCCGGTCCGCTGACCGTAATGAAAAACGTAGTAAATCTGAATGGAAAGGTCACAAACACCGGTGATGAAAACAATCCTAATTATAAGCTCGATCCTGTCAATAAGTATGACGGAGAAACAGATATAAAGGAGAGTGACAGAAACAAGGATGTAGATACAAATGTAGCTCAGCATATGATCTACAACTTTACCGGTTCCGGAGCTGTTGAACTGAATACGATCGCGGGCGTTGTTCTTGCGCCTAATGCAGATGTTAAGGTTACCGGATCCAGTGCAGGATGGATCGCTTCCGGGAAAAAGGTCACAAATCAGGGAGCTGAGTTCCACTACATTTATCACAACAGAAAATATACTGAGACGACCAAAGACTCAATTTATTTCTCATTCACTAAAGAAGTCTGGGACAGCAATAATAAGAACCAGGGCCTTCTCGGAAAGACATTTACATTCGATCTGTACGAGACAGATAAAGAGTATAGCACAGAAGGAAAGACTCCGATCGCTACAGCTGAGACCGACTCAAACAGTAAGGTAACCTTCGGTGAGATCGAGATAAAAGAAGAGGGAACACGCTATTTCGTGATCAAGGAGCGTAATGGCGGAGAGACTATCGACAACATCAGCTACTGGGACGGCGAACTTCGAATCAAGGCCGAGGTCGAAGAAGACGGCGGCAGCGGATTTGTGAAGACCCTTGAGACCTGGAAGACTAATTACAGGACTGCTGACGGAATAATAGAAAAGCATAATACTCCATTCGTTGTAAATAACCCTGAAGTAACCAACGGCGAGATCATCAACAGCTACGTTGAGGAGCAGAAGGGCGACCTGATCATCACTAAGACGGTCGGCGGCGAGGTGACAGCGGAAGAGCTTGCAGATGCAGCCCTGAAGTTCGAAGTGAAGACATCGGACGGCAAGTGGCTCGACAAGGACGGAAAGGTAAGCGACCAGAAGGTCGAGCTGACACTCGGTGAAGCAGACGGCTTCGTTACAGAGGATGGCGGCAAGACCTGGACGAAGACATTCAAGGATGTTCCGGCAGATACTTACACCGTCACAGAGACAAACAGCAAGATCGACGGCTACAAGCTGAAAGACACATCCAAGACAGAAGCAACAGCGAAGGTCGAAGATGGCGAAGAAGCAACAGCAGAGCTGACCGACGAATACGAGAAAGAGAAGGGCGACCTGATCATCAATAAGACTATCGGCGGCGAGGTGACAGCGGAAGAGCTTGCAGATGCAGCCCT
Organism: Clostridiales bacterium; assembly: GCA_015058265.1. The sequence goes on along the minus strand of SVCR01000010.1, from coordinate 8,803 downwards.
GAAGTTCGAAGTGAAGACATCGGACGGCAAGTGGCTCGACAAGGACGGAAAGGT
>SVCR01000010.1:0-8739 GCA_015058265.1 Clostridiales bacterium | reverse complement strand
GAAGAGCTTGCAGATGCAGCCCTGAAGTTCGAAGTGAAGACATCGGACGGCAAGTGGCTCGACAAGGACGGAAAGGTAAGCGACCAGAAGGTCGAGCTGACACTCGGCGAGGCAGACGGCTTCGTTACCGAGGACGGCGGCAAGACCTGGACGAAGACATTCAAGGATGTTCCGGCAGACACTTACACCGTCACAGAGACGAACAGCAAGATCGACGGCTACAAGCTGAAAGACACATCCAAGACAGAAGCAACAGCTAAGGTCGAAGATGGCGAAGAAGCAACAGCAGCGCTGACCGACGAATACGAGAAAGAGACACAGCCTGAAGAAAAGGGCGATCTCGTGATCACTAAGACGGTCGGTGGCGAGGTGACAGCTGAAGAGCTTGCAGATGCAGCCCTGAAGTTCGAAGTGAAGACATCGGACGGCAAGTGGCTCGACAAGGACGGAAAGGTAAGCGACCAGAAGGTCGAGCTGACACTCGGCGAGGCAGACGGCTTCGTTACCGAGGACGGCGGCAAGACCTGGACGAAGACATTCAAGGATGTTCCGGCAGACACTTACACCGTCACAGAGACGAACAGCAAGATCGACGGCTACAAGCTGAAAGACACATCCAAGACAGAAGCAACAGCTAAGGTCGAAGATGGCGAAGAAGCAACAGCAGCGCTGACCGATGAATACGAAGAGACAGCTGGTCCTATCAAGTTCACAGTCAACAAGGTTGATGCGGGCAACGGCGAGGAAGTCGAAGGCGCTAAGCTGGAGCTCCTCGATGAATCCGGTAATGTCGTAGACAGCTGGACATCAGAAAAGGGCAAGACCCACGACTTCGGCGACAAGATGGAGGCCGGCAAGAAGTACACGCTCAGAGAGACAGTAGCTCCGAAGGGGTATGGCAAAGTCACAACAGACATAACGATATCGGTCGCAGAGGACGGAACGGTAACAGCTGATCTCAAGAAGAGCAAGGACGAGGATGGCAACGAAGTCTATCTGGTAGAGGACGATGCTATCGAGTTCATAGTAAATAATACAGAGGTCGGTAACGGCAATGATGTCGAAGGCGCTAAGATCGAGCTCATCGATGAGGACGGCAATGTCGTAGACAGCTGGACATCTGTCAAGGGCAAGACACATGACTTTGGCGACAAGATGGAGGCCGGCAAGAAGTACACGCTCAGAGAGACGGTAGCGTCTACAGGTAATTCCAAGACAACGACAGACGTAGAAATCGAAGTCGATGAGAACGGCAATATCAAGACGAAGCTTAAAAAGGCCCAAGATGCAGACGGAAATACCGTATATCTTGTCGAAGACAAACCGTTCAACTACTATGTCAAGAAGACAGACGCGAGCAAGTATGACCATAAGGTCCAGAACTCCAACATCGGGTTCTATGAGGTCCTGGCCGACAAGTCTTATAAGAAGCTGACGAGCTGGAAATCAGTTGTCGATGGAGACAGACTCAACATCGGCAGAATGATGAAAGCCGGAGCTAAATACATGCTCCGCGAGGAGGTCGCTCCGACAGGATACGGCCGTGTCACAGCAGATATCATGCTTGAAAGACAGGAAGATGATACTGTAAAAGTGTCCGTTGTAAATGAGAACGGTGAGGAGCAGGATATCAGCGAAAGCAGCACATACAAGGATTCTGCAGGAAATAAGGTCTCCTTAAAGGCTGATGACACAGTGCTGATCGAAGACGATCATATCCACTTCAGAGTCAATAAAGTCGAAGCCGGCGGCGGCAAAGAACTTGCCGGTGCTAAGCTCGTCCTGTATCTGGAGACGGACAGCGGATCGCTGAAGAAGATCGACAGCTGGACATCTGTCAAGGGCATGGTACATGACTTCGGCGACAAGATGGAATGCGGAAAGACCTATGTACTCCGTGAGACCATTGCTCCTAAGGGGTACAAGAAGATCACTACAGATATCAATATCGAAGTAGATGAGGAAGGTGTAGTTTACACTGAACTTCAGGAATCAGAGGATTCGGACGGCAATACTGTATATCTTGTAGAGAACTCCAAGATCAAGAAAACGCCGGCTAAGAAGAATGGCAGCAAGAATAACAAGACTAACGGCAAGTCACACGGAGTAAAGACCGGTGATGAAGGTCATCTTGCACTGTGGGTAGCACTGATGCTGGCTGCACTGTCAGGCCTTGCAGCAGAAGTATTCAGAAGAAGAAAAGCAATCAACAGGACTGACAAGTAAAACTTAGGCATTTCTTGAAAAGTGAAACCGCAATATTAACCTAATTTAATCGAAAGGACACAGGCAATTCTTCCTGCTCTTATATAAGAGAGGAAGAATTGCCTAATGTTTGATGAAAAAACTATTATCCGCTTTTTTATGTATTATGATGCTGCTATCGCCTCTGTCCGCTTTTGCGGAAGATGCGGAGCTTGATCCGGCCTCTGATCTGCAGGAATATGAGGAGAATGAGATTCTCGTTTCCTTCAGGGAAGATATTTCTTTGGAAAAAGCAGAAGAAATAGCAGGCGGCGATATAACTTCTATTACAGATGAAGTATCTGAGGATCCTTCATCTGTGATACAGAAGGGAGAGGTCGTATCAGTAGATACAGGAGAGATCTCGGTTGAAGAAAAGCTGGAGGAACTCGCCTCTGAAAGCAGCATAAGCTTTGCCCAGCCCAATTATTATTATTCGGTCGACGGGGGAAAAGCAAAACAGAAAAAAACGAAAAACAAAAGAAAAAAGAATAAAAAATCAAAAAATAAAAAACTCAAAAGGAAAAAATACAAAAAGAAAAAGAAGTGGTCGCCGAGAGGCTGGAATTTCAATTACCTGAATACCAAGGAAGCATGGGACCTCATAGACAAACTGGATCTGCCTTACACGACGAAAGTAGTAGTCGCTACCATCGATACGGGGATCGAGCTGGATCACCCTGATCTGCAGAAGAATATTGATAAAGAGAACTGTGTCCGTACTATCGAGGGAGAGATCACACCATCCGTTGCTGTTTACCGCCACGGGACGAGGACGGCCTCAATTATAGCTGCTGATACAGGTAATGGTAAGGGGTGTGACGGCATTGCGACGGGACACAGGAACAATATCATCAGCCTGTTTGGCGTAAATGTTTTTGTAAATCATAGCAGGTCAGCCCAGTATTCAGCATCCACCAGAGACATTATTGCAGGCCTTGAATACGCCAGAACACATGGCGCGAAGGTGATCAATATGTCGATGGGATACCTTGCATGCAATAAGGACTACGAAGGATCATATCACGATGATCCTGCACTCCATGAAGAGATCAAGAAAGTAGCTTCTGATGATATAGTGGTCTGCTGCTCAGCCGGCAATAACTTAACGACAGCTCCATATTATCCATCGGATTTCGAAGAAACTATATCAGCCATACCTGCAGATAGATACACAAATGCTTGGGGAAACGTGAAACTGAGAGATTCGAACTTCGGTCCGGCTAAGACTGTGTCAGCACCGGGTCATGCGATCCGCGTTGCAACTCTCGGAAAACGTTATGCATGGAGTGGGCACTCTTCAAGCGCAGCGGCGCACACATCTGCGGTATGTGCTCTTATTCGCTTTGTAGATCCTTCGCTTACAAGATCCGAAGTAAAAGACATACTCATACAATCATCGCACGACCTTTACCTCAGCGGATGGGACGATATGACAGGTTCCGGTATGATAAATGCGTATGATGCGGTTCGACTGGCGGCCATGCATGCAGAGAAAAACGGAACACTTATAAACTCAAAGGGTAGTAAGATCTCATCCCTGCAGCTGCACAAAGCGATCAAGGCTACAACGCCATCATCTCGAAAGAAGAAGATGCCGGCGCCAAAGTTCATCTCTGCTAAGGCGAAGAAGAAAGGCGTAAGACTGCGGTTCTCAAGGCCGTCATTTGCGCATGTGAACAAGATAGTAGTATACAGATCTTCCGCAAAAAAAGGACATTGGAAGAAAGTAGCATCACTTAAGGGCAAAAGGACTTCCTGGACGGACAAGCACGTATCGCATAAACGGAAATACAGGTACCGGTTGCAGGCATATGGTACTACCTATGACGGGCGGAAGGCTCTGAGCCGCTGCAGCAGAACCATCTCAGTCAGAGCAAAATAGCTTTATACCATTACAGAAAATCTCGATACTCTCTATTCAGGGGAGTACTGAAGTCTGAAAACAGGGCGTTCAAACTGCTGAGAACAATGAATCAAAAGAGTTAAGACAGGCCGTCTCATCCCCTTAGGGGTGGGGCGGTCTGTTGTTGCGTAGAGAGTACAAAATAAAGGTTGACATAGGGGCATCAGCGGAGTATATTATGTACAGCGATTAGCACTCTGATGAAGTGAGTGCTAACAGAAATATAAAAGGACAAGGAGGCGCACCATGGATCTGAGCGAAAGACAATTACAGATACTGCAGGCAATCATCAATGACTATGTTGAAAATGCCGAGCCGGTCGGATCAAGATCTATAGCGAAGAAATATGACCTTGGTGTCAGCCCTGCGACCATACGCAATGAGATGTCAGATCTTGAGGAAATGGGTTATCTGACACATCCTCATACTTCGGCAGGAAGAGTACCGTCAGACAAGGCGTACAGATTATACGTCAACAATCTGATGAAGAAGAAGAATCTGAGTGCCAGAGAGAAACGATTGATCAATGAAAGGCTGTCAGCAAGCAGAGATGAGTTCGATGCGACAATAAGGCATGCAGCAGAATTGCTGTCTGAGATCACTCATCTGGCCTCGTTCGCTATGACTCCGGCGACCAATGAGGAGACGATCAGCTTTATCAGGATACTGCCGGTCGATGAGAGGACACTGATACTAATGATCGTCGGCGAGAGCGGCAATATAACAAACACTACTATGAGGATCAAGGTCCCTTACACACAGGAGGCACTTGAACTGTTGAGCAAGAACATGACTGTGATGTACAAGGGGCGTACCTTGGACGATGTTCTCAAGAGTGAGATCATAGAAGAGGCCGGGACAGACATTGAGGCCTTGAGTTCACTCAAGGGGAACGTTATGCCGGGCTTCATCAGGACTCTGGAGGACATGCTCAACGTAAACCTTTATATGGAGGGAATGACCAACATCTTCAATCTTCCTGAGTACTCCAGTATCGACAGGGCAAGAGATTTTATGGAGCTGTTTGCCCGTAAGGATTGGTTCACGCGAAAGATGCTGGAGAGGGCAGACGGCGTTGTCGTAACTATAGGCGATGAAAATGACGCCATGAAGGACTGCACTTTGATCACCGCAACATATCATGTTGACGGCAAGCTGGTAGGCAAGATCGGAGTTATCGGACCGACAAGGATGAAGTATGGCGAGATCACTTCAATAATGGAGTACCTTACAAATAATCTCAGCGAATCGTTCAGGCTGAAAGATGGTACTGACAATAGAGAAAAATAAACCACTACATGAAAGGATAACTCATAATGGCAGAAGAAACACGCAAAGAGATCCCTATTGAGGACGGGAACGAGGAAAAAGAAGCAGCGGCTGCTGAAGAAACTGCCGGCAAAGTCGGTGAAGAGACCGCGGCAGAGGAACAGAGCAAGGCCTCAGGTCAGGACGAAGCTGCAGAACAGACCCCGGAATCAGAAGAGGAGAAGACAGACACTAAGAGCGAAGATGAAGCTCAGGCAGAGAAGGAATCGGAGCGCTATATGAGGCTCATGGCCGAGTTCCAGAACTTCAAGAGGCGGGCTGCCAGAGAGAAATCGGATATACATGCTTACGCGAATGAAAAGATAATCGGAGAATTGCTGCCGGTACTTGATAACTTTGAGAGAGCTCTGAGCACAGAATCTGATGATGTCGAAGGATATGCCAAAGGAATGGAACTGATATTCGAGCAGCTGAAGACAGCACTCGAGCATGCCGGGCTTACGGTGATCAGCGCAGTAGGTGAAGAATTCGACCCTAACGTTCATAACGCCGTAATGACGGATCAGTCAGATGAATATGACGATGGCGTTGTCAGTAAAGAGCTTCAGAAAGGATATAAACTCAATGATAAAGTCATCAGACCGTCTATGGTAGCAGTAGTAAGAAAATAAATGATATGCGAAATACATGATGTTTAAGCCATGTTTAAGCATCGTGAGTCAGAATAAATCGAACCAAAAATAGTTAAAAAACCTGTTTATAAGGGAGGAAATACAAATGAGCAAAGTTATAGGAATCGACCTTGGAACCACCAACAGCTGCGTAGCAGTACTGGAAGGCGGCGAGCCAACAGTTATCACTAATGCTGAAGGTACAAGAACAACACCATCAGTAGTAGCATTTACAACTAAGGGCGAGAGACTTGTCGGCGAGACAGCCAAGAGACAGGCAATTACTAACCCTGACAGAACAATCGCTTCCATCAAGAGACATATGGGCGAAGCATATACAGTAGATATCGATGGAAAGAAATACACTCCGCAGGATATCTCAGCTATGATCCTTGCTAAGCTCAAATCCGATGCAGAAGCTTATCTCGGAGAGAAGGTCACAGAGGCAGTTATCACTGTTCCTGCATACTTCTCAGACGCACAGAAGCAGGCAACCAAGGATGCCGGAAAGATCGCAGGACTTGATGTTAAGAGGATCATCAACGAGCCTACAGCAGCATCTCTTGCATACGGCCTTGACAAAGACACAGGAAGCCATAAGATCCTGGTTTACGACCTCGGCGGCGGTACATTCGATGTATCCGTACTCGAGCTCGGCGACGGAGTATTCGAAGTACTCGCAACTAATGGTGATACTCACCTCGGCGGAGATGACTTCGACAACGCTCTCATGAACTTCCTCGCTGACAGCTTCCAGAAAGAGCACGGCATCGACCTCAGAAAGGATAAGATGGCTCTTCAGAGACTGACAGAAGCTGCTGAGAAAGCTAAAAAAGAGCTCTCCAGCGCACAGACAACTAAGGTCAACCTGCCGTTCATCACAGTTTCAGAAGCAGGTCCGCTCCATCTTGATATGGACGTAACAAGAGCAAGATTTGAACAGCTCACTAAGGATCTCGTTGACAGGACTATCGAGCCTATGCACAAAGCTATGCAGGATGCAGGCGTCACATCTGCTGACCTCGCTAAGGTCATCCTCGTAGGCGGATCCACACGTATCCCTGCTGTTCAGGAAGCTGTAAAGAGAGTAACAGGTAAGGAGCCGTTCAAGGGCATCAACCCTGATGAGTGCGTTGCTATCGGCGCATCCATCCAGGCAGGAGTTCTCACAGGAGAGGTAAACGATATCCTGCTCCTCGATGTAACACCGCTTTCACTTTCCATCGAGACACTCGGCGGAGTAGCAACAAAGCTTATCGAGAGAAATACAACGATCCCTACTAAGAAGAGCCAGATCTTCTCAACAGCTGCAGATAACCAGACAGCAGTAGATATCCACGTAATGCAGGGTGAGAGACAGATGGCTGCCGACAACATCACACTCGGAAGATTCCAGCTGACAGGCATTGCACCTGCTCCACGCGGAATACCACAGATCGAAGTCACATTCGATATCGATGCAAACGGTATCGTTAACGTAAGCGCTAAGGACCTGGCTACAGGCAAAGAGCAGAAGATCACTATCACTTCTTCGACCAAGCTCTCAGAGGATGAGATCAATGCTAAGATCAAAGAAGCTGAGCAGTATGCTGAAGAAGACAAGAAGCAGAGGGAAGCTGTTGAGACCAAGAACCAGGCAGAAGGAATGCTCTTCGAGACAGAGAGACAGATGAAGGATCTCGAGGACAAGGCAACTGATCAGGAGAAGGCTGCTGTACAGTCTGCAAGAGAAGAGCTCCAGAAGGCTATCGATGCTAATGATGTCGAGGATATGAAGACTAAGATGGAAGCACTGACTAATGCGTTCTATCCGATCTCAACAAGGATCTACCAGGAAGCTCAGGCTAATGCTCAGAATGCAGGCGCAGGTGCAGGTGCAGGCGCAGGCTTTGACCCTAACAACATGGGCAACATGGGCGGCTTCGGCGGAAACGCAGGCGGCAGCACAGGCGGAAACGACAATACTGTTGATGCTGACTACGAAGTAGTAGACGAAGACTGATACACTGACTGAAAGTGTATGACAATAAACTAAAACTATTTATGGAAGGAATATACCGGAAATGGCTGAAAAAAGGGATTATTATGAGGTGCTCGGGCTGCAGAAGGGAGCTTCTGATGATGAGATCAAGAAAGCTTTCAGAAAGCTGGCTATGAAATACCATCCCGACAGGAATCCGGGCGATAAGTCTGCAGAGGATAAGTTCAAGGAGATCAACGAAGCGTATGAGGTCCTTTCTGATCCTGACAAGAAGAGTAAATATGACAGATTCGGTCATGCAGGCGTAGACCCTAGCTACGGCGGGGGAACCGGCGGATTCGGCGGATTTGGAGATTTCGGAGGCTTTGGCGGAGCCGGAGGCATGGGCTTTGACGACATCTTCGATATGTTCGGCGGTTTTGGCGGCGGAAGGCGCTCTCAGGCGAGGAGAAACGGTCCGCAGAAGGGCAGAGATCTGCAGAAGACTATTACTATAGATTTCACAGATGCACTGTTTGGCTGCAGCAAAGAGATCGAACTGGCCAAGAATGTCAAATGTAAGACCTGCGGCGGATCCGGAGCTAAACCCGGCACGTCCAAGAAGACTTGTGACCAGTGCGGCGGAAGCGGCCAGATATCACAGGTAAGCAACACGCCTTTCGGAAGGT
>SVCR01000228.1 GCA_015058265.1 Clostridiales bacterium | reverse complement strand
ACTTTAGCAACTTCAGTTATCTTCTTCTTTTCACATTCCTGAGCGATCTCGATATCTGTCTTATATCCCATTATTGTCTCCTCTCTCCTCTGACAACATCTCTCAATTACTGCTGTTCGCAAGCACGTTTATAATAACAAATGTTCATTATGGTTCATAGCAAAAAATCATTTTGTTTTATAAAAAAGCAACCTTTTGCCCCATTTTTATGCAAGAATCCGAACATCAGGAGCGATTTTCGCGATTTCGGTCGGAATTCTCAGCTCTTCCGGATCGAAACAGAAGCTCAAGAGCAATAATATCCTGCTTTTTTAAGCAATTCACCACCTATAGAGCACCTATAGAGGATGAGGGAATTCTTGCTGTTTTTGTTACATCACAGGCAGATCTGCACGGATTCGACGCGCCTGTTCCGGTCATTTCAGATAAGTAAAAGCCATATCTACGGCGAACATGCACAGCAAAGCGATCGCCAGATTCCGGCTGGTCCTGTCTGACAGCCGGCCTGTAAGCTTTTCAAAAGCAGGCTGCAGTACGTACAGAAACAGAACTCCGCCGAGCCCGAATCTCACCGATGGCGACAGGGCTATCCTAGCCTGAAAATTGATCCTGTAATCCGCATAAGTCTGCCACGGCCACGATCCCGTGAGCGCCTCCAATGCATATGAGGTCCCCAGCTCTATCGCTGTCGCTATCAGCATGCACAGCAGGAATACCACCGGGACCCACTTTAACCTCTCACGGTATGATCTGTCTCGAATTATCGGATAGACCAGCAGAAGAAAAGCCAGGGCTCCGAAGCCGTATACCGGGCAGTACGGTCCGAACAGGACCCCTCTGTTGGTGAATCCCCATCTGTATACGACTACCTCGAGGAACACCTCGTATATCCATCCGATCACCGAGTACAAAGTAAAATATATTATATAGTCTGATTTTCTGTTCTTGGTCATTTACTGTGATTCCCGAACAAAGCTCTTTGAGTATGATCAGTCACAATCAGATATCTGTTCCCAATAAAGCCCTGACGCAGTTACATACTTCGAAATCCTTAGTCCCCATACCATAGCCGATCCTGTCTGTCTTCATCATCGGCTGTTCTCCGAACTCTGTCACAAAATGTCTCAGCAAAGCCGCGCCGGTCGGTGTGCAAAGCTCAGCCTCTATGTTCCCGGCATATGTCGGAATACCCGTAAGTATCCTTGCTGTCGCCGGAGCCGGCACAGGCAGTATGCCGTGTGCGCATCTCATGTGGCCGTATCCGACCCGGACAGGCGTAGCTGTCACTTTGTCCGGCTTGAGCATATCCATCAGCACACATACCGCTGTCACATCTGCGACCGCGTCCAGCATCCCGACCTCATGGAAGTGTATCTCGCTTACCGTACTGCCGTGGACTGCGCTTTCAGCCTCAGCTATGATCTTATAGACTGACATGATCTTGCTCTTGGCGTCATCACTGACCTCGGAGAAAGAGTCTATCATCGCCGCGATATCGCTCATACTGTGGTGAACATGGCTGTGAGTATGTTCATGTGAGTGAGAGTGGTCATGTCCATTGAAATGCTCATGAGAATGCTCGTGGCTATCCTCCCGGCTGTGGGTGTGTTCGTGAACGTGAGTATGCTCGTGGATATGGTCATCATGGTGATGATCATGGCTGTGCTCCGTCTCGCCGTTTACTGTCACATCAAAATGAGATCCGAGGATACCGCACTTCGCATCCGGTCTGACGGCAACTGTCACTTTATCCGGCACCAGGCTGCCCATAATATTCAGGAATTCCTGTTTTCTGTCATCGTCAAGGAGCTCATACAGAGCCGCTGCGAGCATATCTCCGGCAGCACCCATGCCGCAATCAAGATGCAATCTTTTCATATCAATATCCCCCTGTCATTGGTCAGTTGGCATTGTCCCTTACCAAGCTTTATGTATTCAGTTTCTTACTGTTCTATTCTATTGTATCTTTTCGCTCAAAACAATACCGCCGGACATTCTGCCCGGCGCCGCATGTTGTCATCGCTCAATAGTTTCGCGATCAGTTTATTTCATTTATATCAGACGCAGGATCAAATCAGACATCGGATGTTCCCGCCTCCACATCATTAAGGGAGGATAACGGTTATCCTGGTCCCTATATCCTTACGCGAGATAACTTCGAATCTGCCTCCATGCCTGTCGATGATCCACCTGGCTATTGCCAGACCGAGTCCACTGCCACCAGTCTGCTTGGAGCGGGAATCATCAGCTCTATAGAAGCGTTCGAAGATATGAGGTATATCGCTTTGGCTGATCCCTATCCCGCTGTCCTGCACCGTGAATGCCGGATGCCCGTCTTTTTCGAGACTCTTAAGGACGATCTCCCCTCCTTTAGGAGTGTATTTGGAAGCATTCTCAATAAGGATCCTCGCAGCCTGCTTTATCAGAGCGACATCTCCTCGAGCAGGGATCGGCCCGCCATCCTCGAACCGGTATTCGTGGGTCTTGTCTATCATGACGGATTCTTCCCATACTTCCTTCATCATATTCGAGAGGTCAAAGTCGGATACATTGAGAGGAGTACGTCCGCTGTCGCCGCGCGCCAGGAACAGCAGCTGCTCCACCAGATGCTGCATGCTCTCGCTCTCGTCCTTGATCGCCGCGATGGATTCCTCGAGTATCTTCTCATCGGTCTTGCCCCAGCGATCCAGAAGGTCGGCATATCCTCTGATAACAGCGATCGGTGTTCTGAGCTCATGAGAGGCATCGGATACGAACCGGGCCTGCTGCCGGTACGATTCCCGCATTCGCGACATCAATTTATTGACTGCAGTCTCCAGACCGGCAAGCTCAGCGTCTCCTGTGTGCAGTTTCTGATCATCTTCCGCCGGGCTGAGCATATCGATGGCGCTCTCCAGCTTCTGATAACGTTGTTCGACTTCGCCGTCCATATCACTCAGCTTGAGAGCCGCATCCGCGAACTCCTGCAGCGGTCTTAACTTGGACCGCACCTTGAGGGTCTCAATGATCGTCCAGAATACGACCAGCAGACCTTCTGCTTTGAGCAGTATATCTATCTTCCACTCCCTTACAAACCGCACTAGATCATTGTAGTTCTCTATACTTATAAGGGTATCTCCGGTCGTGTCCGCGATGCCCGGGATCAGGAATACGACGAGCAGCACGATATCGAGCACTATAAACAGAAGCAGCAGACCAAGACCCGAGCTGAGTCCTATTCTGAATGCGATCGATCCTGTACTTACCGGCTTTTCCCTGTTTCTCTTCTTACTCATTTTCGTCTCTGATAACGTAGCCGACACCGCGGACAGTCTGTATCAGACTGATGCCGAACACTTCGTCGATCTTGCTCCGCAGATACCTTACATATACATCGACAACGTTGGTCTCTCCCATATAATCATAGCCCCAGACCATGCCCAGCAGGCGGTCTCTGGATAGTACTATATTCTTATTGACCAGGAGAGTATTGAGCAGATCAAATTCTCTTCCTGTCAATTCTATTTCTTTCCCGGCATATTTCACTTCATGATGGCTTTCGGACAAAGTCAGCTCTCCGCACCTCAGCAGATCATCCGGTGCCGCAGGGGCCGCCCCCTGACCCTGCTGCGACCGGCGGCGCAGGACCAGTCTGATCCTTGCAAGCAGCTCCTCTATCGCAAAAGGCTTGGTGATATA
>SVCR01000227.1 GCA_015058265.1 Clostridiales bacterium | reverse complement strand
CTTTCGGCGAGAATATTAACGGAACGATCAGGAGGGCTATGATGCAAATCCATACAAAGCACATTATCGCCGCGCTAATATTCTCGCCGAAAGCAGAGCATATCGTCGGTACAGTAAATAAGAGAGCAAATGCCAGGAAAAAGCAGTTGCGGTATCTGCTCCTGTCCTTGACGAAAGCGATGATGAAAACCACCCATGCTGCCGCGTTTAGTATATATAGAGGAATGAAGTTTCGCATTTATCACGATCTCCTGTAATGATTCTCCTGCACCGGGTGATCCCGGTCTCGAACTGTTCCGATAATAACTGATACCGGTCTCGAACTGCTCCGGCGATCACTGATCCCGTAGCGACCTCGAAAGCCCGTACTTCGAGCTGATGGAAGACGGAACATATGCCTTGATATGTATCCCCTCCTCCTCATACTCTTCGCTGATCAGCTGACCTTGCTTTCTTATCACTGCAATGACAGCGGTATCCTTGTACGGCACCACTGTATCCACATAGACGCGGTCTCTCCTCAGAATTGTCCCGATGCATTCGAGAAGATCATCGAGTCCCTGCCCTGTCTTAGCGGACATCCTGACGGACGCGTCTGCCGCGAAATCCCTGAACACTTCCTCATCGCCGACAAGATCAGCTTTGTTCCATACAGAGATGACCGGTTTGTCAGTAATTTCGAGTTCACGCAGTGTTTCATATACGACCTGCTGATGCATCTCCGCCTGCTCATCTGACGCATCGGTCACATGTATAAGTATATCCGCATATCGGGCTTCTTCAAGTGTACTCCTGAATGCATCTATGAGTCCGTGCGGCAGTTTGTTGATAAATCCTACCGTATCTGTAAACAGTATCTCCTGCCCGTCAGGCAGCACTGCGGAACGTGTAGTCGGATCGAGTGTCGCGAAGAGTTTGTTCTCTGACAGAACGCCGGATCCGGTGATCAGGTTGAGCAAAGTGGATTTGCCTGCGTTAGTATAGCCGACGATGGCTGCCGAAGGCACCTGCCCGGATACACGCCTCTTCCGAGTTGTCTCGCGTGAACGCTTGAGAGCCTCGATGTCATCACTCAGGAGTTTTATCCTCTTCTGGATCACTCTCCGGTCGGTCTCGAGCCTTGTCTCTCCCGGACCTCTTGTTCCTATTCCCGCGCCGAGCCTTGACAGAGCTTCGCCCATGCCTCTCAGCCTCGAATAGCGGTATTTCTGCTGGGCTATCTCGACCTGGAGCTTACCCTCTCTCGTAGTAGCATGAGCAGCGAAGATGTCCAGGATGAGAGCAGTACGATCTATGACTTTGGCCTCTGTAAGGTCAGACAGATTGCGTATCTGTGAAGCCGTCAGCTCGTCATCGCAGATGATCCCGTCTGCCTCATGTATCTCAAGAAGTTCCTTGATCTCAAGAGCCTTGCCCCGCCCGACATAGGTCGCCCTGTCAGGGTGACGGAGGTTCTGCACGACCTGGCACACTGTCTCCCCACCCGCGGTATTGAGCAGATCCGCGAGCTCATCAAGCGAGCTCCAGGCCTGTTCCTCATCACCTGTAGCCACCGCAGCAAGTATATATCTTTCAGCTTCAGTTACCTGTATCTCCACGTGGTGCTCACCCTAATTGTTCGATCATGTCAGGAGCTGTTTCGCTCTGCTCCTGATCATCTCCTCCAGTGCAGTTATTCTCCAACCCGGAAGATTAGAGACATCACTCTCGGCAAACCTGAAATCCAACAGCTTCCGAAGCTTTTTCCTCTGACTGTTTCCCATCAGCCTGCATGCCAGAGGGATGAACTCATTACCCGGTCCGTATGGATTGGCCCGCCCGGAAATATAGCTGTCTATACTATCAAAATCCGCTCTCATACCATAACACAGTAAAGACGATCCATTGTCAAATACCGGTGCGGGCGCGAGGATCTTACCTGTATGATTATCCCTCATAAGTCCGAAGTTTCCGAAATGTCTGTCCTCATTCAATATAACAGCATCGAAAACCAGCATGTCAACAAGCTGCTGATAAAATTCATCACCCAGCTGGCGGTAGTAATCAACGCAGGCGTCGATGCCGCCGGATCTGACGATCCTTCCGATCGGGATGAATGATGTGTCGATATCTGTAAACAATCGGCACTTCGAAGCAAGGATGCCCATCCATCGCTCGAGCTCATAATGCACAGCATTGATCCCCATCGCCTCTGCGACCTGACTCGCAAGGAATTCTGAGTAAGGTTCGTTTCCCGTATTGGCAAATCCGAAAGTACCGCCCTTGTACAACCAGATATCGCCCGGCCCGAAGAACCGCCAGGCCTTACGCAGCATACCTCCTGTCGTCAGTTCCGGTGACGTCCTGAACTTCTTGTCTTCGTATCTGCCGCCGGTATACGCGATCAATGACAATGCATGTGAAAACTCATTTTCATAAAGATTATATTCCTCAAAAGATCCTTCGAAATCCTTCTGAACTACCCAATAGCTGTCGTTCAGTGACAAGCCAAAGCACACGTCTGTTATTCCCTTGATGTCTGTGATCTCCAGACCTAAGGCCTCAAGGATCGAGCCGACCATCTCTCTGTTTCGCGGTATCGTCCTGTTGCTGAGCCACTCCTGCAGCCCTTCAGGTGTAGGCTCGAGATCAAGCGGGAACAGGTCTCTTCTGTCTTCATTGATCCGGCTGACCTCTATGGTAAAGCGCGGTTCTCTTGTCATGGTGAAGCTGAGCAGGACCTCGTCGTAGAGTTTCAACTCATATGAAGAACTGCCGGCATATGTTACAGGAGCCTCGCGAAGGCTGAGCACTGCTTCTTTACCCAGTGCCTGAGCATAACTGCTCAGATAATCGACGGTCAGATTCTGGGCGCCGCTTTCGATCCTTGAGATGCTCGACTTCTTGGTACCAAGTATCGATGCGACCTCTTCCTGACTCATCTTCTCAGACCATCTCGCGACCTGAAGCATCCTTGCTACCTGTTTTCTTAAAGACGCTTCATTTTTCTTATTATTATCTACCCTTTTTTCATCTTTGCTCTCGGCCATACTGTCTTCTTCTCGAAAAGTTATCATATATGTTAACTCATTCTTGAGGAAATGTTATCATATATGATAACATCCTGCAATCCCTTTTCACTTTGAACGCACCGGGAAGCAATCAAAAGAGCAGCGGAAAGAATGGTTCTCTCTGCTGCTCTGATTCTTCAGGCCGAAGTTTCAGCAATAGCCTCAGGTCTCAGTTTTTTACTATTTTTCGTATTCCTCGTCCCTTTTCGACTCGATCTGCGCATCCACTGCCAGTACGATCTGCGCGTCATCTACAGGCTCGCTTTGTGCATCCTTTGCCAGTGCGATCGGTGCATCATCACGCTTCTGATCCTCATCGCTGTGTTTTACTCTATCTATTCCTTCGAATATCGAATCCTTTCGAGTGAGAAGCGCATAATACAAGATCATTCCAAGGATCCCGCATGACATCGCCTCTCCCACTCCTACTGTGACCATCATCAGTGGTATAGGGAACGGAATCCCATAGGCATATTTAAGTACAAATGGAATGATCAGAGCATTAGATACGATCGGAGGCACCGTGCCATAGTACGCGGGCATGTTTCTCAGAGCATATGTACCTAACGCACCTATCAATGTTGCCAGACTCCCGAATATGACATCAGGGAGCACTGCTCCTCCTATGATATTTCCGATAAGGCATCCGATGAAAAGCC
>SVCR01000226.1 GCA_015058265.1 Clostridiales bacterium | reverse complement strand
ACAGCATCTCAGGCTGAACCGGTTTGGACAGATGAGCATTAAGGCCTGCCTGCATACTGCGCTGGACATCTTCGTCAAAAGCATTGGCCGTCAGTGCGATGATCGGTATGGTCTTGGCATCTGAACGGTCCGTAGCACGTATGGCTCGTGTTGCCTCCAGACCATCCATCTCCGGCATCCTCATATCCATCAGGATCGCGTCATAGTATCCCTCCGGATGTTCAGTAAACATATCTAATGCTATCTTTCCGTTTTCAGCTCGATCTGCAGTCATATCACGCATCTGCAGGACCATGAGCAGGATCTCTGCGTTAACGTCCATATCTTCAGCCAACAGGATGCGGCGGCCGGTCAGATCAGCCTTATTCTGCTGCTTTTTGGCAGGTATGTCCTTTCGCTTCAGAGCAGACTTGAACTCCTCCATAACTGCAGCTGCAAAGAGCGGTTTCGGCAGGAAACTGTCCACACCTGCCTGAAGGGCTTCCTCAAGAACGTCATCCCAACGGTAAGCGGTGAGGATTATGATGGCAGACTCGTGTCCGATGGCTTTGCGTATCTGACGAGTTGCCTCTACGCCGTCGATCTCCGGCATCTTCCAGTCCACAAGGATCAGATTGTATGGCTCCATACGGGCATGGCGCAGCTTGACCATTTCGAGCGCCTGCTTACCCGAGTTCGCGATCTCTGAAACTATCCCGGCTTTCTCAAGCACCAGTTGTGCATGACTGCAGGCGACAGGATCATCATCAACGATCAGAACTGTCATCTCACTTGGACGGATATCCTCTTCATCATAAAGATCTGTTCTGTCGGAGTTAGAGAGAGTCACAGAGACAATAAATGTAGTACCGACGCCTTTCTCGCTTTCGACCTCGATGTGGCCGTTCATCATTTCTACAATGCTCTTCGTTATGGCCATTCCGAGACCTGTGCTGCCGTATTTATTAGTATTTGATGCGTCCTCCTGAGAGAAAGTGTCAAAAATATGCGGCAAATAGTCTTTGCTCATCCCGATCCCGGTGTCGGAGATCGTGAAGCGCAGGGTAGACTTGCCGTCAAACTGGGCTGTTCTCTCAACATCCAGTCCGATCTTGCCACCCTCAGGAGTAAACTTGACTGCGTTTCCGAGAATGTTGATCAGGACCTGCCGCAGTTTCATGTTATCTCCGATATAGTAGTCATCTATCTCGGAGTTGATATGGCAATTGTACTCAAGACCCTTATCCTGACACTGACCGCTGAACATGGTGTTGATAGCTTCGAGAAGCTTCTGGAAGGAGAACTCTTCATTCCTGAGAGTAAACTTTCCTGATTCGATGCGGGACATGTCAAGAATGTCATTTATCAATCCGAGCAGATGCTCGGCGGATGCTCCGATCTTCTCCAGATAATCTCTTGTTTTCTGAGATATGTCCGGATCGTTCAGGGCGATGCTGTCAAGCCCGATGATAGCATTCATAGGAGTGCGTATCTCATGGCTCATATTTGAAAGAAAGGCGGTTTTAGCTCTGTTGGCTTCTTCGGCAGCAGCCAGAGCATCGCTGACAGCCTGCTGCTGTTCCACATTCTTCCTGGTCTCAGCATCCACGTCCACGAAACATGCTCCCACATTATCTATGATCTGGTCATCATCATCTCCGGCGTGACGGACACGGGCAAATCTCACAGTCTCATAGCTTTCTTTTCCGTGACGTTTCACCATGTAGGTATAGGAAATAACGGGCTGCTTTTTAAGCCCTTCCCTGATCGAATCCGGCTGGATGAATCTCAGGAATTCATCACGGTACTGATCAGTGATGTACTGGTTGGCATAAGCGGTCACGGAGGTAAGATATTTGAAGTGCTCTCCGACTGCAAAGCCCGGTTCGTCCAGATCCGAGTGAGACTGATAGCATACACCTTCATCCTTACTGAGCTCCAGATAATACACGCTCCAGTAGTCAGCGGCAAGAGCGGTGATCATCTTATCCTGTTGCTCGCGCTGACGTTCTTCTTCTAAAAGTTTTTCCTGAAGCTCAAGGCGGTGTTCCAGTTCCTCCTGTTTCACACGATTTTCTGCTTCAGCCGTCTCCTGCTCCAGCATAAGACGGTTGTTGTTCTTGATCTGCTGGATAATAAAGCTGAACATCAACAGCATAGCGATGATAGTCAGCACGGACTGTGCTATGCTCCGCTTGATAGTTCCTTCTGAAATGGAACTGATTCGATCACTGATCACACTTTCCCGGATCAGATAGGTAAGCTGCCAATCCGTTCCGCTGACAGGAGTATAGCTCAGTGTCTCACGGATGCCATTGAACGTAAAGGAGACAACGCCTTTCTTTCCGGCCGTAAAATCCTGCTTGAAAAGCTCATAAGAAGAAGGCTCCTCGAAGGATGCGATCTGCATTGCGTCCAGAAGATTATCTTCCATAGCAAGACCGCCGAGTACTGAGTCAGTAAGCGCCACGCCGCTTTCCGTATAGATATTACAGAATGTAGCGTTGCCGGTATGGGTGGCCATAGAGACACCTGACAGCATCTCATGCATGTCGAGTGCCATAAAGCATACAGATAATGTTTTTCCCTGAAATGGAATGTTGACCGGAACTGCAATAACCACGCGCTTTTCAGGAGTCTCCAGATTAAAGATGGAGATCTCCGGCTTTGAGAGCGTCTTATAGTCAAAGCTGTATTCATCGATATTGTCCTGCGTCCCGGTAGATGTATAGATGAGCCCTTCATTATCTACGAAAGCGAACTTATCCAGATGATAGAGCTGCTTCATGCGCTGTTGATACGCCTCCAGATGCTCTTTGCTGTTGAGGTCATCCTCGGTCATAAGGTCTATCGCTACGCGGATAGTGTCGATCCTTTGCTGGAGGTTGTCCGCTACGACCTGCTCACGGCGGCCGGCAAGTTCATCCAGATACAGGAGACTGACGGAGCGGACAGCTTCTTCAGTATCGTGTCTGGCGCTGGATCCCATCCATATCGTCCCGAGTACCAGAATGATCGCAAGGGCGATCGTGCCAATTATAGCTATTGTCGCAGTGTGGTTTTTTCTACTGTGATCCATCAGAGGATCTCCCTTCGTATTTATCTATTACTGCGTTTTCAGTTCACGATGAAAGCGCAAATGTAAAACTGATTTATGCTTTAATTGTAAACGGTTTTTTTACCTCGAACAATAGTAAAAAACAGATTACAGAGGTTGCCGGAGCTGCTAAATAATTCGCAGAGTCGATCGAGGTTGTGTTATACTTCTTGATGGCCATGCCGACGGGACTTGATATTGTTTCGATCGCAAGCTGAGATCATTGATTTGCAGGTAGTTTAAGGACAGCACAACTATGGATCTTTCTAAATACGATCAGAAATACGTCCGGATAGAGGACATATACGGAGACACGTTCAGCGGGTTCGCGAGTCATGGGAGCAGCGAGTTTCTGATGCATGAATACGGTGGTGAAGAAGAGGACGGCATATTTATAGAAGATGTTCTCATTTACAATTCACAGATCGCTTCAATAGAGGAGATAAAACCGCATGGGACCGCCGAATTGCGGACAGAAAGGTTGGTCCTTCGCAGGTACAGGCCGGATGATGCAGAGCAGCTGTATCAGTTTTACGGGACAGATCCTGAGATGTACAGATACTCAGGATGGAATCCTTATGCGACTCCGGAAATGGCGCAGGAAACTGTTCGCCGGACCATCGAAAGTTATGAAGAAGAGC
>SVCR01000225.1 GCA_015058265.1 Clostridiales bacterium | reverse complement strand
AAGAGAAGGCTGAAGCGGAAAAGACTGAATAATTATGACCCATATGTTGGGGTCGGTGGGGACACCACCCACAAGGGCTTAAATAATGTAAAGAAAACTTGACCTATATATTGCATTAATTTGACGGGCGAACACAATATGTTGTGTTTTGCCCGTTTTTTTAGTTTTTTGATTTTCCGAACTTCGCTATTTGTGGCAAAAAAGTGGGGAGAAATGGACTAAAAGTGAGGCTTTGCGTTTGTTTTGGGGGTGAAAGTGGAGTAAAATGGAGATACCTTAACATAGGTTTACTATTTATAGCTGTACCCGCATGAGCCGGAACAGCAGATAACTGCAGATCATGTCCGGACGCGGACAGGAAGTAAGATCGATGTTCAGAGGATTTACAGGCAATTTCGAAAACTCAATAGACAGCAAGAACAGGCTGATCATCCCTGCAAGTCTCAGGGGTGAGCTTGGTACTGACTGCATGCTGACAAGAGGCTTTGACAGATGCCTGTATATCTACAGGATGGAGGATTATGACAATCTGGTCGAGAAGATCAGGAAGCTGCCTCAGTCTGACAGAGACGTAAGAAGATTCATCAGAGAGTTCTTCTCTAATACGGAGATCTGTCATCTGGATGCACAGGGCAGGATCCTCATTCCTCAGCACCTTAGAGAATACGCGAGGATCAGCAAGAATCTCGTGACTAAGGGCGCGATGGACAAGATCGAGCTGTGGAGCGCTGAGCTGCTGGCAGAGACATCAGATGAGAACCTGATGGACAGCGACGAAGTCAGCGAGAAGCTGTACCAGTTCGGAATATAGTACGCGGAGGAGCATATCGTGGAATTCGAACATGTACCTGTACTGTATGACGAAGTCATGGACTCTCTTGCGATCAGACCTGACGGGATATATGTGGATGGCACAGTAGGCGGAGGAGGCCATTCATCAGGAATATGCTCCCGGCTGTCAGAAGAGGGCACGCTCATAGCAGTAGACAGAGACACCGAGGCACTCAGAGCGGCGGAGGCAAGACTGAGTGGATACGGATGCAATAAAGTATTCCTGCATGCTAACTACAGCGAGACTGATGCTATAGCTGAGGCGGCAGGAGGAAAAGTCGACGGAATACTGCTGGATCTGGGGGTCTCATCATATCAGCTGGACAACGCAGAACGGGGCTTCTCGTATATGCACGACGCGCCGATGGATATGAGGATGAACGAGCAGGACAGCTTTACTGCTTTCGACGTAGTCAACACATATCCGGAAAGAGAACTGGCGAGGATCATACGAGAGTACGGCGAAGAGAGATGGGCATCAAGAATAGCCCAGTTCATCGTAAGAGCCAGAGCTGATGCTCCGGTAAGGACTACGGGAGAGCTGACCGAGATAATCAAGGCAGCAATACCGGCCAAAGCAAGGCGGACGGGACCTCATCCTGCCAAGAGGACATTCCAGGCGATAAGGATAGAGGTCAATGACGAACTCGGCCACCTTAGGACAGCTGTAGAGAAATTGCCGGATCTTCTCACTTCGGGAGGAAGGATAGCTATCATCACTTTCCATTCTCTTGAGGACAGGATAGTCAAAACAGAATTTGACAGAAGACTTAATCCGTGCACATGCCCTAAGGAATTCCCGGTATGTGTATGCGGCAAAGTCGCAGATGTCAGGAAGGTAACGAGAAGGCCGCTGACAGCCTCTGAAGAGGAATTGGAGACAAATCCAAGAGCCAGGAGCGCCAAGCTCAGAGTTCTTGAAAAACTTTAGACACACTACCACACGTAAGATAAAGAGGGATGCAGATGACTACGATGGCAGGCACAGCACGCATGAGTGATATGCGTGACCGTGAGATAATTAGCAGAAAGCGCAGTACTACCCGCAGTAAGAGATCGGGAAGAGTATCAAGGAATCTCTTCATATTGACAGCAGCAGTTGTTCTGGCGGTATTTATACTTATAGGATTGAGCGCGTACGCGGCTAATCTGCAGCATGCGAATAACGTGCTGGAGGAACAGAATTCTCTGTTGAAGGCAGAGATCGGATCACTCAACAGCCAGATCGTTGAAGAGACCAACGTCACTAAGGTAGAGAAGCTTGCCACCGAAGAATACGGAATGGTCTATCCGACATCTGAGAACTGCATCACTATCAGTGAGGATTCGGATAGCGGCGATAACCTTGCAGCTACTATTAGGAGCGAGGCATACAACTAGGCTTGAAGCAAGCATGATCAAGGCCACTGATCCGGAAACGGATTAGTGGTTTTTTCACTAAATGGGGTATAACGATTTACCCGGCAATACAAGATGTTGTATAATAAACGATGATTGCGATAACATACAGTTTAGCGGGCGCGGCCCGTCGGAATTGAAGAGAATGCCATCAAACAAGAAGGACAGAGGGTCAAAAAAGAAAAAGAAGAAGGTCAGTCCTGAACGCCCGGCTGAGATAAAGAATCAGCGCGGCGCTTATGACATGGATTCGTTCAGCTTCGAGGAGTATGACGATTACAAAGAGTTCATAAAGTGGAAGAGGAACCGCGAGAAGGACAGAGACAAGGATTCAACGGCGATCCAGCCTGATAACAGGGCGCGGCTCGCCGGCGGTTTTGCTTTTCTTCTTCTTCTTATGATAGTCCTGATCTTCAGAATGGGCTACTGGCAGATAGTCAGGGCAGACGAGCTGAGGCTCATGGCCACTGACATGCAGAAGGTCGATACAGAGATAGAACCCGTCAGGGGCAACATCTATGATTCTAATATGAATCTTCTCGCTGAGTCTGTGACAGACTATGAGCTGTACGGATACACACAATATCTCTACAAATCGATGGATATCAGCACTTTCGAGAAAGAGCAGACAGTCAAGAACCTTGTCAGGATAACAGGCAAAGATGAGGAGACTATAAGAGACAAGCTCCAAAGCGAAGAGAACCTTACTCTGCTCGCAGAAGGCCTGACCAAGGACCAGGTCGACAGAGCCCAGAAAATGTGGGAGGGCAAGGTCATCGTAAAGACCAAAGCTGCAAGATACTATCCTAACGGAGCTTTTGCGGCGGAGATCCTCGGCGGAGTCAACAGCGACAATGTCGGAAGAGCAGGCCTCGAGTATGAATACAACTCCGTCCTTGCGGGAGTAAAGGGGAGGACAGTCAGGACGACAGACCCTGACGGAAACACTCTTCCTAACAGCAAGGCGAAGTACTATGATGCCAGAGACGGCGAGAGCATCGTGACGACCATCGACTCGGTCATCCAGCACTTTGTCGAAGAAGCCCTGGAAACGGGCATGAAGAAGACAGGAGCGGAGGCTATAACCTGTATAGTCAGTGACCCCAGGACGGGTGATATCATAGCGATGGCCTCAACACCTGAATATGATCCGAACAACTCGTCCGAACCTTCATCGCCTTCCGAAAAGAAGAAATTCCGGAAGATGTCATCGAAGGAGCAGTCAGAATACCTCAGCAGGATGTGGACCATTCGAGGAATCAGCAATATCTATGAGCCGGGTTCTACATTCAAGCTGATAACAGCTTCGGCTGCTCTTGAATCAGCTTCGGCTAAGATGAATTCCAAGTACACCTGCAATGGATCTATACGCGTAGGCAACTATAACCTCAACTGCCTCTGGACCCACGGCAAGCAGACGCTTAAAGAAGCGGTCGGTAATTCATGCAACCCTGCTCTTGCTCAGGTCGCGCTGGATATGGGAGCCAAGACATTCTATAACTACATAG
>SVCR01000224.1 GCA_015058265.1 Clostridiales bacterium | reverse complement strand
CCGGCCGGATAAGACCTTTTTATTGGATGCCTTATTATACCACGAAACATTTTTGCAAACAACCGTTCTTTGTTGGCGACCTGCCATTTTTTAGCAATTCATCCCGCCACCTGTACGCCCCTGTAGAGGATGGGGGAATTCTTGCTGTTTTTGTTAAAACCGCGCGGCTCCGTTCCTAAACGAACGTTTTCCGCAGAATCGGGTAAGTTACATTATAACCATTGCAGTTCAGATAATTGTGTTGAACATCTGTTTTTTTGATAGACAAATATTTACGTAGAGGCATGTCAGACCCGGCACCTCTGTTCTCGCTGTGAAACGGGTAAAAAACTCACGAAAAAACGGGCTCCGAAGAACCCGTCTGACGATCTTTCGTCTGTTGTTCTGATCATATCAGAACTCGCGCTGTTTCTATTGATCTGCGTCGAAAGGCAGGATAGCGACTACTCTGGCTCTCTTGATAGCCTTAGCGATTGCTCTCTGATGCATCGCGCAGGTACCTGTAGCTCTTCTTGGAAGGATCTTACCTCTGTCGGAGATATACTTCTTCAGAGTCTCAGCATCCTTATAATCGATCTTCTTATCCTGCTCCTTGCAGAACTGGCATACTTTTCTTCTTCTTACGCCGGTGTTCATGCGCTTAGGTCTGTTGTTCATCATAATCCGTGCTTTCTCCCTTCATTAGAATGGAATATCATCCTCAGCTGCCTGGAATGTATCAGGAAGATCTCCGAATCCGTCAAAACCGCCCTGCGGTGTGTCGTTCGAAGCATCACGTGATCCGCTAAAGCCTCCGCTCTGCGGTCCGCCGAAGCCGCCGCCCTGAGGCCCGCCGAAATCATCCTGCGGTCCGCCGAAGCCGGTGTTCTGCTGTGACCAGCCGCCCTGGTTCTGGCCGCCGCCCTGTCCTCCTCCGAGGAATTCCACGTTGTCAGCGATGATATCTGTGGTGTAAACAGTTACACCTTCTCTGTTCTTGTAGCTTCCGGTCTCGATCCTTCCGTGAACAGCTGCCTGTCTTCCCTTGGACAGATATCTGTCACAGGTCTCAGCCTGTCTTCCGAACACAGTGATGCGGATGAAATCCGCTCCCTGATCCTCACCGTTCCTTCTCGGCTTGTTGACTGCGAGAGTAAAACGGCAGATCGCTGTCTGGGTGTTAGGTGTATAGCTTAATTCAGGATCTCTTGCCAGTCTTCCTATCAAAACTACACTGTTCATATCTGACCTCGCCTTTCCGCTACTCCTCGTCCTGGCAGACGATGATATGTCTCATTACGTTCTCATTGATCCTGAGTCTTCTGTCGAGTTCCTTAGGAAGCTCTGCATCAGCCTTGAAAGGCATAACTACATAGTAGCCAGTGCTCTTCTTGTTGATGTTGTAAGCAAGTTTTCTCTCGCCCCATACATCAGCCTCTCCGGCCTCGCCGCCTGCATTGATAACAGTCTTAACTGTCTCGATCAGGGCTTCCTTCTTTTCCTCGTCCAGGGTTGGATCAAGCACGAATAGAAGTTCATAGTCTCTCATGTTGACACCTCCTGTGGTCTATTTGGCGCCGGTTCGCCCGGCGCAGCAGGTATGCGTATCTGTATTGACACGCCCGATAATAATACTAGAAACGCAGTACAAAATCAAGAGATTTTTTTCTGCTTCCGTAATCGAAAAAACAAACAGCCCGCCTTGCTGTGAAGGCGGGCCGCGGCTTTCCGTTATGACTTACTAATACTTATTAGTATTACCGAGATACATCATATATGAATTCCTGACGAATCTGGTCTTTTTCTTCCATTTCTTATTTACCTTGACCTTATAGGTCTCATAGTATGAAGTGTAGAATACGCCGAAGTACTTGGCATTCTTGCCCTTGCCCAGATGGAAAATATCCTCCAGCTCGTAGTTGCCGGATACTACCTTGTCTCCGATATGCTTTCCTTCGTAATCATAGATCTGCAGAATATTGCGGGACAGCTTGCCGGACATCGGGCTCCATGCGGTATAGATGTAGTTGTCGTCAATATCGATACCCTGGGATGTCGCGTTGTTCTTGTTCTGTCTTATGTATCTCTGCAGGACAAGCTTCTTAAGTTCAACGTTGGTATTGCCCTCTGTAAGCTTCCATACCGGACGGAGGATCATGATATCACGGTCAGTCTTGTTCGTTGTGATCACAAGATCTTTTTTCTTGTTGTATGCGATAGTGCTGTACCCGTGCCTGTCATTGACGAGGGACTCCATAGTCCTGCGTTTTCTCTTCTTGACATTGGTGTCAGGAGCGTATGCGACTTCACTGGCCTCGCTGAGGTTTTTCCAATACTTATACACCTTGCCGCCGTCTTCCTTCATAGTTTTGACGTCGATCATTCCGATGTATGCTCCGTCTCTGCCGCCTGATTCCGATGTGATGATCAGGATCTTGTCCCTGCCGCTTCCGCCGGCGTTCTTGACATAAGCCATATCATTACCATGCGCTATGCCTCTGAGTCTCTTAGTAGCCTTGACATATGTGAGCCTGGTCTTAGCAGGATTGAGTTCATTAAAACTGATCCTCATCTTGACGACTTTGACAGCGTCATCAGATGGTCTGTTGAAGGCAAAGTATACATATTTGTTTCCGTCTGTACAGCTTCCCTGAAGGATCCCGTAAGTGTTGCTCTTCCTCTTGGCTGCAGCTCTGACGCTGTACAGTTTGCCGCTCTTCTTAGCCCATATAGCCTGGAGTCTCTTGATAAGTGAAGGCGGGGTCAGCGATGCTGCCATAACAGTGTTGACACTGAGCATGTCATTGACCGCCTCTTCATAATAAGAGATCTCCTCCTCTGATAACTTGCTGTCGAACCCCATATTATATGAAACACGATCATATGCATCTGAAGACAGCTGCACCGGATCGTAAGACGGTACTGAGATCGTGACAGCGAATGCTATCAGACACGAAACAGCTTTGACTATTCTTCTTCTGTTCTTAATGCTCATTGATTGCTCCTGTGCAGTGTTATCGGACTTAGTTCGATACGGACATTCGCTACTGCCGGTTTCCGCCATTAGTCCACACTATTATTATAGCTATCAAAGGTTCCCTGTTATCTTTAAATTTATTTAAAAAGGGCCGAACCGGACGATTTTGTCCGGCCGGCCCGCCTTGTTTTCCGGCGTTCCGAACCCTTCTAACGGTTCCCGTACATCTTGTCGTAATAATTCTGGTACTCTCCGCTGATGATCTCCTCCCACCAGTCTCTGTTATCGAGGTACCATGCGATGGTCTTCTTGATCCCGTCTTCGAACTTAGTCTCAGGCAGCCATCCGAGCTCATTGTGGATCTTAGTCGGGTCTATGGCATATCTCATGTCATGGCCCTTCCTGTCTGTCACATATGTGATCAGGCTCTCCGGCTTTCCGAGTTCCCTGCATATGAGCTTTACGATGTCTATGTTGCGCATCTCATTATGCCCGCCGACATTGTAAACCTCACCGACACGTCCGTTATGGATGATCAGATCGATCGCTTTACAGTGGTCTTCAACATACAGCCAGTCCCTGACGTTGATCCCCTCTCCGTATACCGGCAGCGGTTTGTCGTTAAGGCAGTTGGCAATCATCAGTGGTATCAGCTTCTCCGGGAAGTGATACGGTCCGTAATTGTTGGAGCAGCGGCTTATTGTTGCCGGCAGTCCGAAGGTCCTGTGATATGCCATTACCAGCAGATCTGCGCCGGCCTTGGATGAGCTGTACGGCGAGCTGGTGTGTATAGG
>SVCR01000223.1 GCA_015058265.1 Clostridiales bacterium | reverse complement strand
TGATACTGGAAACGCTCGTAGGCCTGTTCGACGGCATGGCTAAGCAGAATTCGAAGATCAACAGATTCCTGGGTGCATATATATTCGCAGCAGGCTGCTATATCTTCACCGGAACACTATTCGAGTTGTTCGGTGTACAAGCTGTTACCACTGCAGGAAGATCGATATCCCTGCCTGCACCGCTGTCGGATATAAACGGAGCGATAATGATGGGCTGTCTGTCATATCTGGTGATAATGTCAGGCGGTATCGCAGGTAACGGAGTAAAGGGAATAGGCAAGACTCTTAAAGAGTATTCGCTGCCGATCTCTCTCAGCTTCAGGCTTTTCGGAGCCCTGTTGTCAGGAGCTCTGGTAACGGAACTTGTTTATTATTACTCATCACTTAGTTATGTGCTGCCGGTGCTGGTCGGAGTCCTGTTCACACTCCTGCATGCGCTGATACAGGCATACGTACTGACCATGCTGACATCACTCTTCTATGGTCAGGTATCAGATAATACGCCAAAACCGCCTAAGGAGAAAAAACACAGACGGACCAAAATAGTAACGGAGGGAAACGGAAATGCTTAACTCAAAGAACATGGCAAGACTAGCAATAATACTGGGAATCGTCATCTTGATCATGGGAACGATTGCAACATTCGGAGCGTTCGCTGATACGGATTCAGATTCAGCCGCGCAGACCACTCAGGTAGAACAGAGCGTGGATAACACAACAGGTCTCAAGGCTATAGCATCAGGTATCGCTATCGGTCTTGCGGCATGCGGAGGCGGTATAGGTATGGGTATATCCGGAGGCAAGGCAGCTGAGGGTATCTCAAGACAGCCGGAAGCAGACGGTAAGATACGAACGAACTTCATGCTCGGGTTGGTATTCATAGAAACGGCGATCATTTATGCGCTGCTCGTTGTAATACTGATAATCTTCGTATTGTAAGAGCACTGACAGTCAAACAGGGAGAGAAAAGATGACAGGCTTACCACTTAATATAGACCCGCAGCAGATAATGCTGCACCTGTTCAATTTTACGATTCTCTTCGGGGCGCTTTATATCCTTCTGTTCAAGCCTGTTAAAGATTATATGGCTAAGCGCGAGACATATTATTCAGATATGGACAGCAGGGCGGCAGACAATCTTCAGGCAGCTGAGGATCGCAGGCGCGAGTATGAGGACAGAGTAAAGGCCTTCGACGAAGAGATCCAGGAAGAAAAGAGCAAAGCTCAGAAGCGCATAGAGGAACAGACCGGCAGACAGCTCGCAGAGGCTAAGGCTGACGCAGAGCGGATAGTTACTGATGCCAGAAAAGAAGCAAACAGGCAGAAGGAAGAGATCATTTCATCCGCTCAGAAAGAGATCGCTGATATGGTCACTGATGCTATGGAGAAGCTGACATTGGAACAGTCTGCTTCGGATGCGTTCGACCAGTTCCTCGACGCTGCAGAGTCGGAGATGTGAACAGCTGAAAACAGCGAGACATAGATAAGAGGCACAGACAGTATGAAACCAGACAATCAGATTCTCGAAGCAAAGCTGTACTCCAAGGCTCGTCCTGACGACAAACAGCAGGAGAGATTCGAGAAATTCTTAAAGAATAAATACGGGAAGGAAGTTCCTCTGGAATGGATTAGTTCAGATGCCTTTCCGGGAGGGTTCAGGCTTGAAGTCGGCAGCGATATATATGACTGGTCTGTTGGCGGAAGATTCCGTCAGCTGAGAGATACACTGGTCAAAGTACCGACGACAAACGGGAATATCATCCCGCTTCTCAAGGAGACCATTTCTTCGTGGACTCCGGAGGCGCTTGCCGAGCAGGTAGGCGAGGTAACTTCGGTAGGAGACGGAATTGCGACTGTAACAGGTCTTGACCTTGTAACATACGGGGAGATCCTCCTGTTCGCTGACGGCGTCAGGGGTATGGTCCAGGATATCAGGGAGAAGGAAATAGGCTGTATCCTGTTCAACGATGACGAGAGCGTTACTGAAGGCTCAAGTGTCAGAAGAACAGGCAAAACTGCCGGCGTCCCTGTCGGAGACGCCTTCCTCGGAAGAGTAGTGGACTCCCTCGGAGTTCCTGTAGACGGACTCGGAGATATCCAGGCATCAGGCTATATGCCGGTAGAGTCGCCGGCTCCTTCGATCATAGACAGACAGCCGGTAGATACTCCTCTTGAAACAGGAATATTCTCTATCGATTCGATGTTCCCTATAGGAAGAGGACAGAGAGAACTTATCATAGGTGACAGGCAGACAGGAAAGACAGCCATCGCTCTGGATGCGATGATCAACCAGAATGACAAGAACTGCATCTGCATCTATGTCGCCATAGGACAGAAGACATCATCTGTAGTCCAGATACAGCAGACACTCATCAAGCATGGTGCGATGGATCACTCTATCATAGTCACTGCTTCCGCGAGCGACCCTGCTCCGCTGCAGTACATTGCACCGTATGCGGGATGCGCGATGGCTGAGTATTTTATGAATAAAGGAAAGGACGTTCTCATCGTATATGATGATCTGTCTAAGCACGCGGTTGCGTACAGGGCGCTGTCCTTGCTCCTTGACAGATCACCGGGCCGTGAAGCATATCCGGGAGATGTTTTCTATCTGCATTCAAGACTTCTCGAGAGAGCTGCAAGGCTGTCTGATGAGATAGGCGGCGGTTCGATCACAGCTCTCCCTATAGTTGAGACACAGGCCGGAGATGTATCAGCATATATCCCTACTAATATCATATCCATCACGGACGGACAGATATTCCTTGAGTCTGATCTGTTCTTCGCAGGTCAGAGACCGGCGGTAAATGTCGGTCTGTCAGTATCCAGAGTCGGAGGAGATGCTCAGACCAAAGCTATGAAGAAGGCTGCCGGCACTCTGAGGATCGACCTCGCTCAGTATCGTGAGATGGAAGTATTCACTCAGTTCGCGTCCGATCTCGATGATCAGACAAGAGAGCAGCTTGAATACGGACAGGGACTTATGAGGATGCTGAGACAGAAGCAGTATCACCCAAAGCCGCAGCACGAGCAGGTAATAACCCTCGTCATGGCACTGGCTCATACTATGAAAGGTCTGTCTGCAGATAATGTTCCGGGCTTTATTGAGGGACTGGTAGAGATGTTCGAAACAGATCATTCCGACATCTGCAAGAGAATAGATTCGACGGGAATGCTCGATGATGAGCTTAAACAGGAGATCATAGATATTTCAGCAGATTACCGCAGCAAATGGCAAGCACCAAAGAAATAAAAAACAGAATAAAGAGTGTCAGTGATACACAGAAGATCACGAATGCGATGTACCTGATCTCTTCCACTAAGATGCGTCGGGCAAGACGTGAGGCTGAGAATTCGAGACCGTATTTTGAGCTGATGCGGAAAGAGATACGCAGGATGTTTGCTGTCGGCAAGGATCTGAAGAGCCGGTATTATGATGCTGACGTGGATGAGAATGCTGCCGGCGGCAGGAATGCCATCCTGGTTATTACTGCCGACAAGGGACTTGCCGGAGCATACAACCAGAATGTTGTCAGAGTAACTGAAGCATTGGCGGACCGGAGCGACGAGTATAAGCTGTATATTGTCGGCGACTATGGCTGGAGATACTTCAGGAGCCATGACTTTAATTATGCTGAAAATTTTGCGCACTCCATGAACCAGCCTACTCTGGCGATGGCGAGAGACATCACCGAGGAGATACTCAGTGACTTTGACCGCGGTGATTTTGACAGAGTCTATGTGTGCTTTACGATATTTTCC
>SVCR01000222.1 GCA_015058265.1 Clostridiales bacterium | reverse complement strand
CGTCAATACCACGGGTGAATTATATGTAATGCTTCTTCCTCTTTTCATATCACCATTCCGTCTGGATCTTCGTGCCTATTCCACTTTGAATACTGCGATGTACTCAACATCCTCACTTACTTCAACTGTGATCTCAGGCTCTTTCGAAAAGTCTTCGCCATCCTTAGTCCACTTCACGAACTTCCAGCCATCGTCAGGCTTTGCCTTGATCACATAAGTCCTAGGCTCCGTGAGGTTCTCAGTCGCCGCTCCCGTTTCCGTCCGACGAACCGCAAGCAGCCTGGCCCATTGTCACCGCTATTGCCAGCAACAAACAAAACAGTTTTTTCATCTCAGCTATCCCCTCAGTCTGTATATCAGGACTCTGACCCCTGACTCAGGATACATTTATAGAAGAAATCGATGATCCCTTCCTCGACCAAGTCTTTCAGGTCATCATAGTTGTGGATCTCATGGCGGAATCCGGCGTAAAGCATCGTCTGCACATCACAGCCTGCGTCGATCAGCCAGTTAGATACCTGATAAACTCCCTCGCCGTACTGTCCAACCGGATCCTGATCACCCGCGATGTTGTAGATAGGGAGATCTTTAGGAACTTTGGCCGCCCACTCAGGACCGGTGATCACCTCGATCATGCCGGCAAAGTCAAGGAATGATCTGTTGCTCGTCGGCCTTGTAAAAGCATCGAACGGATCAGCCGCGTGGTCGTTCTGTACATACGGATCATGGCATATCCACTCATTGCCTATATTGACGCCCTCTTCACAGCGGCCGAACATCCATCCCATCATGACAACTCCGGCGTTAGGGTCGGACTCAAGACCTTTGCCCTCGTCCACGAGCTTCTTCAGATAATCGATGCTGTTGTCAAGTCCCGGGAAAACTCCGGATGTTCCGCACAAAGTCACACCGTCGAGTTCATCGCCATACTTTGTTATATAGTCTCTTGCTATGAATGAACCCATGCTGTGGCCGAACATGAAGTACGGCAGATCCGGATACATCTCTTTGACAAGCTTAGTCAGAGTATGCTCGTCCTCCATCATTGTGTGGACGCCTGTATCGCCCCAATCACCCCAGCAGTCATTCTCAAGCGCGGTCTTGCCGTGGCCGACGTGGTCATCAGCAGCAACGATGAAACCCGCATCCATGAAGCTGACTATCATATGCAGATATCTTCGCGAGTGCTCACCGAATCCATGGATCAACTGGATGATCCCGGCCGGTTCAGCCGCCGGAACGTAAACCCAGCCATATACTTTGTCTCTCTTGTTATACGAATCAAAACAGATTTCATGAAGCATGGTGTCCCTCCTTTTGCAGAAAAATGCAGGCATGTCATATTGCCAGATCAATAAGTTATCTATTTAGCAGTGCATGATCGCTGAAGAACGATGATCGTCGCCTGAGCAGCACATTATCGTCAGAGCGATCAACTAGATGTACTAATTATAGCAGACTCCGCGGCATCACGGCTGTACAAGATACTCTTTTGCCTTGCTGAACCCCTTTCCGTGGACGCTTGTCGCCCTGGACATCACTACGAATGCATCGGGGTCTATGGAATAAACTATCCTCTCCAGCTTGTACAGTTCCCTCGGTGCTATGACGCAATAGAGCACATCGTCCGTGAGGACAAAGCCACCCTTCCATTTCTCCTCGTTCCTTTCTTCTCTGGCCTGAATACAAAAAAACACGCCTTTCAGGTTTTCCCTGTCAGACGTGGATCAAAGCTCTTGCTTAATATCATATTGCTCCGCAAGCTTACTGATCATCCCCTGCATTTTCTTGACTACGCTGTCCGGGCCAACGATCCTGATCGCTCCATCCAGTGACATGATCCAGCCGAGGAAATGGCTGCTGACCGCGACAGAGACAGTTACTCGAAAACGATCGTCATCAACCGGCGCTATAATGATGTCTCTTCCGAATCTATCGATCACGACGCCTATCATGTTGTTCTCTGCCTCAAGGATGACTTTGGTCTCTTCACCTGCATACATCCCGAACAAAGTCCTGGTATAATGCGCTACATTGAATTCTTTGAAGGCCTTCTTACCCTCTCTTGCGTCCTCGAGGATCTCGATGTCCTTCATCTTATCAACGCGATAATGAGTGACTTTGTCGTGCTTTGCATCATACACCACAAGATAGTACATCTCATCATCCCACATCAGCGTCCAGGGACTCATCTGGTACCACATGCCGTCATAGCGAGGAACCATCTCCTTATTCAGATCCCAGTCGTAGTATCTGAACCGGATCTGCTTGTCCTCGCTGATCGCATCATGGATCTTGTCGACATTGTAGTATATGGTCTCGTTGTCAGCTTTGACACGGCCGGTGATAATGACCTGCCTGTGCAGCTTTGAGGCGTCATGCTTGCTTACGAGCGACTCGAGTTTCTTAATAAGCTGGGCAGACTTCTTGTCCGTCATGAACTTCGCCGACTGCACGGAGTCCACCAGAAGTTTGAGCTCAGCCAGTTCGAAATCTCTGCTGCCGAGATAATAGTAATAATTCCGGTTCTCCTTGGTCGTAAGGATGTCCAGTCCGTAATCTCTCAGCAGGTCAAAGTCCCTGTACAAAGTCTTCCTGTCCGCATTGACTCCGTATCTCTCCAGCTTCTTGATGATCTCAGGCATAGTAAGATAATGGTGGTCGTCCGTCTCCTCCGAGAAGATCTTGACCAGATACAGCATCTTTAATTTCTGATTGTCACCCTTACGCTCAGCCATTGCTAATCACCTTCACTAATGTTGAGAGTTCTCAAGAACATTTTACTCCTCGGAAGATGCTTTTGCATTGTTATTCGCATCTGCAATGTGTTTTTTTGCCTTCTTCTTTGCAATCAGCGGCGCTTTAAGGACTGCTCCGGCATCCAGGTTCAGCCCCAGCAATTGATTCATAAGCATTACTAACAGTACCAATATAACGATCGGTAATAAGCATGTTGTCACAACGAAGAAAGCCACGGCCTCGATCATATTATCGATCATATTATTGAACTTCTCTAAGCTTCCGGTAACCAGAGTTTTCGCTTTGCCGAAGAGCTGCTGAACTTTGCTCCCGTCTTCATCGCCTACATTTTCGCTTATAGTATTGGTTTCATTATCCAGGGCATCAATGGTTTCCTGGACGGTACTCCCATTAGCGGTCTCGTAAACGCTTTCCACACGCTGTGATATCCAGACGCTGGATGGTACAAGGATGAACAGAACAAGTCCCATTACTATCATCTTTATACCGGCCTTCTTCAGGCTCTCCTTTCTGAACACTACGAACAGGGCCATTATTATGCAGCCAATTGGTATCAGCACCTTGAATGCAGCAACACCGCCTATTGCCAGAAGTATCTTCTCCAGATAAATCGCCGCAAATATCAGGACAAAGTATCCGCCAAGATCGACCAAAGCCTCTGAAATAGATTTGCCGCCATCTCCCGGTATGAGATCTATCGCTGCAGCTGCGGCAAACGATACTGCTGACATTTTAGCCACTGTATTCTTCTCTTCATCCAGTACACTGACAGTCTTTGAGAATGTCTCAGGATCAGAGTACACCTTTGATAATCCGAAGAAGGATATCAGTGCAACCACGATCAATATCACGGCCACGATCCATGCAAGTTTCTTGTTATCAGCCATTTTCCATTCCTCCTTAAATAACAGTATTTTTTACTACTTATATATTACTACACAAAAAGGCTTCGCACTGCTCCTATTGAAATTACCTTTAACAGTGACGCAGGTACTCTTATCTTTC
>SVCR01000221.1 GCA_015058265.1 Clostridiales bacterium | reverse complement strand
CAAAAAGGCTGCTGAGGCAGGAGCTAAGATGGTTTGCTTTCCTGAAGGGCAGCTCACACACTATGTTCCGCAGTATAGAGGACTGAAGACCGAGGATATTGCTATTGAAATGGATCATCCTTTTATTCAGGGGTTCTGTGATTCATGCAGAGAAAACAGGATCATTGCCAGCATAGCAGTGAATCTGAAAATCGAAGGCAATGTGTATCCTTCCATGATCCTTATTTCTGAAGAGGGAGAGATACTCGGCATCACCAAAAAGAATCATATAGTCTATGCTCCGCATTTCTATGAAAAAGACTATTTCACTCCCGGGGACGAGGGCTTCCCGGTATTCAATACATCTATCGGCAAGGTTGCTCAGATCGTATGCTTTGACAGGCACTTCCCTGAAAGCTTCCGCACATGCGCTCTTAAAGGCGCAGACTTCGTGGTTACGGGAGTTGCCAATGAAAAGATCGAGCCGTGTGAAGTGTTCAGATGGGAGATCCTGATACCTGCATTCCAGAACAGCATGAACTGTCTAATGGTCAACAGAGTCGGAGTTGAAGGGAGCATGGACTTCTGCGGCGAAAGCGTATTCGCAGCTCACGACGGGACTGTGGCGGCTCTTGCAGATGACAGCGAATGCCTTCTGACCGCGGATCTGGACTTTGAAGCCGCAAAGAAGCTGAGAGCCGAAAAGCAGTATCTGTCGCTCAGACGACCTGAAGTGTTTGAACTTGAAAATGTGAATGAACAGGCAGTCTGCGAACCTGAAGAAGATAATGATGAAGAGCAGAGCCTCTTCGATAAAAACTACAGAGCAAGATTCGAGAAGCTGTCGACGACCAATGTATCCGACGCGTGCGATTTCTTTAATATACACGGAGCAACTTACGGGATCCGTCCGATGACAGAAAAGTGGGGCCGCATGGTCGGAAGAGCCGTAACGGTAAAGATGTGTGCAGCAGGAGAGACTGAAAACAAGCATCACCTCGGAATGAACGCGATCGAGGCAGCTGAGCCGGGAGATATCATCGTTATCGATAATGGCGGCCGCCTCGACACTTCCTGCTGGGGAGGCATACTCGCTAACAGCGCTAAGATGAAGAAGGTCACGGGCACAGTCATCGACGGATGCTGCAGAGATCTTGACGACATCATAGATGCAGATTATCCGGTATTTGCCAGAGGATGTGTAGTTGCTACGGCAAGAGGCCGCATCATGGAACAGAGCACCAATGAGATGATCTCGTTCGGCGGAGTACAGGTCAGACCCGGAGATGTTGTGATGTGCGACAGAAGCGGTGTAGTTATAGTGCCGTGGGAACGCGTGGATGAAGTCCTTGATAAAGCTGAAGAACTATACGATAGGGAAGAAGCAATGCTGGCAGAGATACTGGCAAGCGGCGATCTTCTTGGAACAGATGACAAATTCGACTATGAGAAGATGCTGAAGAAGTAAAAGGGAGGCATCGAAATGGAACTCACAAATGATAAAGTGCAGGAGCTGAGCAAGCTGCCGGCCGGAAATGTAGCTGACTCAGTTGGACCGCAGTTTGTAATGAACTCAGCGATCAAACCTATAGACCCGAAGTCAAAGATGGTCGGAAGGGCGGTTCCGGTGGAGTGCTTCCCTGGAGATAATCTGGCCCTTCATCAGGGCATGGATGCCGCAGGAGAAGGCGATGTGCTCGTATTCGACTGCAAAGGCTTTACTGAAGCCGGTCATTTCGGAGACATGATGGCTACAGCGTGCAAAGTTAAAGGTATTGCCGGCGTCGTGATTGACGGAAGCTGCAGGGACTCCCGGGATATTCTTGAACTGGGACTGCCGGTATTTGTCAGGGCATTCAATCCCCGTGGAACTGTGAAGGAGAGCCTCGGCAGCGTAAATGTGCCTGTGGTATGCGGCGGAGTCAGCGTTAAGCCGGGAGATATCATATTCGGCGATTGTGACGGAGTCGTAGTAGTTCCGCAGGAGAGAGAAGATGAGGTGTTTGCTAAGGCGTTAAAGAAATACGATTACGAGATCGAAGTAAGAGAAAAACTGCTTTCAGGAATGAGCACCATGGAAGTATACGGCTTCGACAAGCTGGTCGGGAAAAAGCTGCAGAAATAACTGTTATTCAGAGTAGAAAGGAACAAATCATGAGACCGGAACTTACACTGCCAAAGGAAATCATAGAAGCATTCAGCAAGCTCGATACACCGAGCATCTCAGACGCTATGGACAAGCTCCGTATTACAGGCGGCTGTCTGGGGATCCATCCTGTAGTGCCGGATACATATATCTGCGGACAGGCATTTACTATTCACTATGCACCGTGTGGTGAGGAAGTAAAGGGAACAGTAGGAGATTTCATCGACGATATCCAGCCGGGAGAAGTAGCGGTGATCGATAACAACGGAAGACTCGACTGCACTGTCTGGGGCGACATAATGTCCACTTATGCTGTTAAACATGGGATCGCCGGCACAGTTATCGACGGAGTATGCAGGGACATCAATGTGATAAGAGAACTTAAGTACCCGATATTCTCAAAGAGCACATATATGGTTACAGGCAAGGACAGAGTATATGTCGACCATATCAATGAGCCGATCAGCATATCCGGGGTGCAGGTTTGCCCGGGCGACCTCATCTGTGCTGATAATACAGGTGTAGTAGTAGTTCCGTTTAGGCGGGCTGAAGAAGTCCTCAGGGTCGCGCATGATATAGAAGCAGTTGAGCAGCAGATCATGGCCAAGATCGAGGCAGGCATGACACTGAAGGAGGCGCGTCAGCAGACCGGATATCACAAGCTGCAGACGCCTGAAGACTGATGATGATCAGAATAGACAAATCACTTTCAATAAGATTGGCGCTCTTTCTGATGGCGGCAGTAGCCGTCGCCAGAGGATCGTCTTTCATCTTCTCCAAGCAGCTGTTAGCAGGAGGCATGGAGCCTCTTAATCTTCTTGGCGTCAGGTCCCTGATCGCCTTTGCAGTTCTCATGATGTTCTTCGGTCGCAGAACGATTGAATCTGTAAAGTCCGATCATCATAATTTGACTGCCGGAGCATTGCTTGGACTGGTTTATCGACGGTCGCCATTACCGATGTGTGCAGTTCTTCAGCAATCTGTTTCAGATAATCTTTGGTTTCCATTATTTTCTACTCCGAGTCTAAGATTTTGATTACCCTGCATTATTATGCAGCTTCTTTGTTTCCTGTTGATGTTCTTCTGGTACCGATATTTCCATGAAGTATTGGAGAAAGCGGCTTGTATATCAGCATCGCCATTACCGAGATCAGGATCCCCTTGAAAATGTTCCCCGGAAGAGCGTTATACAGGCATACATCGAACTTTGTCTTGATAAATGGAAGGATCTCCCCGAACATTGCGATCACCTGATCGATCGGCATGAACATTTCATACATAGGAAGAAGTACAAAGTAGTTGAGCAAAGCAGCAGCAACGCCTATCGAAAGGCTTCCGGCAATGCATCCTTTGATCGCGCCTTTGCGTGACTTCTGCTTCTGATATATCCATCCTGCAGGCACTACGAAAGCGCATCCCATCAGGCAGTTGGCCAGTTCTCCTATACCGCCGGTGGATGAGGACAAAGCCTGCAGTGCGTTCTTGATAACTTCGACGAGCGCACCGGCAAGCGGTCCTATCGAGAATGCAGCGAGAAGAGCAGGAAGATCTGAAAGGTCCATCATCGCAAATGGAGGCGACAGAGGCATCGGGATCTCGATGAATGCCAGAATGAATGCGACTGCAGAAAGCATTGCGATCACCGCAAGATTTTG
>SVCR01000220.1 GCA_015058265.1 Clostridiales bacterium | reverse complement strand
ATGATGTGCTTAGAAAAGCAGTAGAGCTGGGTGCGGCGGATGTGTTTCTGGTCGCCGGCATTCCTATCACATATAAAGTGAAGGGGACGCAGGTCAAAGTCGATTCTGAGATCATGAAACCATCTACTATCGAGCCGCTTGTAAATGAGATATACACCGTTGCCGGAAGAAGCAGAGATGTTTTCGACAATGGCTCGGATGACGACTTCTCATTCGCGATGACAGAGCTCGGGAGGTTCAGAGTCAACGTCTTCAGACAGAGAGGTTCTGTTGCGGCAGTGATCAGGGTGATCAAATTCGGCATACCTGATCCGGCGTCGATGGGCATTCCGGAAAGCGTGCTCTCGCTTGCTGACAACAAGACAGGCCTCGTGCTCGTCACAGGATCGGCCGGTGCCGGCAAATCCACCACGCTCGCGTGCATGATCGACAGGATCAATAAAACCCGCGAGAACCATATTATCACGATGGAGGACCCGATCGAGTACGTTCACAGGCATAATAAGAGTATCGTAAG
Source organism: Clostridiales bacterium (assembly GCA_015058265.1). The sequence continues at coordinate 3,272 of SVCR01000220.1, read as the reverse complement.
CCAGAGAGAGATCTTCATCGATACTCCGGGATACCTGGAGTCACTGAGGTCGGCTCTCCGTGAGAGCCCGGACGTCATCCTGCTCGGCGAGATGCGCGACTATGATACGATCTCAGCCGCGATAACCGCTGCAGAGACAGGCATACTTCTTTTAAGTACACTGCACACGCACAGTGCCGCCAATACGATAAACAGGATCATCGACGTTTTTGAATCGAGGCAGCAGACGCAGGTGAGAGCGCAGCTCTCACAGCTTCTGAAAGGTGTAGTATGCCAGCAGCTCGTTCCTACTGTAGATGGAAAGCTTGAGCCGGTGTTCGAGATCATGAAGCAGTCGCCGGCGATACAGAACATGATCAGAGAAGGAAAGCTCCATCAGCTTGATTCAGCGATGCAGGCAGCAAGGTCAGACGGCATGATCACAATGGATGAGAGCCTGCTCGAGCTGTATGCACAGAAGAAGATAACGAAAGAGACTCTGCTCGGTGCGTGCAATAATTATGAGTTCGTTGCCAGAAAAGCTGGCATATAGAAAGGAAACATAATGATAACAGAGGATGCAAGATTTCATTCAGCGAGCGGCAAGCGCCGTATCCTGATCGTTGACGATGAGCAGGTCAACCGTGAATTGCTGGGCTTTATAGCCGCACGCGATTACGAGGTGCTTTATGCCTCGAACGGCAAGGATGCTCTCGACATAATGCGGAAGGAAGTAGAAACGCTCTCGCTGGTTTTGCTCGACCTGAAGATGCCTGGAATGGACGGCTTCGAGGTTTTGTCGGTTATGAAAGAAGATCCTCAGCTGAATGAGCTCCCAGTCCTGGTGCTGACGTCTGAGGAATCGGCAGAGGTCGAGTGCCTCAGGATGGGCGCGTCGGACTTCATCGTAAAGCCTTTCGAAGAAGCGGATGTCGTGATCGCGAGGATGGAGAGGACGATCGAGCTCTATGAGGACAGAAAGATCATCCTCGAGACTGAGCGTGAGGATATGACAGGGCTGTTCACGAGGAACTACTTCTACAGCTATGCCGATAAATACGACAGATTCCACCAGGGCGACAAAATGGACGCGGTGGCTTTGAACATAGACAGCTTCCATCTGATCAACGAGCTGTACGGAAGACAGGCCGGAGACAACGTCCTGCAGCATATGGGCGTCTATCTGAGGGATCTCAGAGACAGGACAGGCTGCATGGCCGCCCGTACGCTTGCCGACCAGTTCCTTCTGTATGTACCGTCCGGAAAGGTCAACTATGACGATCTTTCTACTGACCTGGCGCAGCACTTCGACGCGTTCCCGGACATCAAAGTCCGTATCCGCTTCGGCATATACATGGATGTGGATAAGTCGATAGAGATCGAGAGAAGATTCGACAGAGCGGTGCAGGCTCAGAACACGATACATGACGACTATAATACTTCTGTCGCATATTACGACGCGAAGATACATGAGCAGAGGCTCCGTGAGGCGCAGCTCCTCTCAGGGTTTGAGGAAGCGATCAAAGATGAGCAGTTCGTTCTGTATTTCCAGCCGAAATATAATATCGAAGGAAAGGCGCCGTTCATCACGAGTGCGGAAGTACTTGTGCGCTGGATGCATCCGCAGCTTGGCATGATAAGCCCGGGTGAGTTCATTCCGCTGTTTGAGAAAAACGGCCTTATCCAGAGACTTGACAGATATATATGGAAGAAAGCGATAATCCATATGGCTTCCTGGAAGAAGGAATACGGAAGAGACATCTCGCTTTCCGTCAATATCTCGAGGATGGATCTGTATAACCACGGCCTGATCGGGTATCTGGAGAGCCTGCTGAAAGAGTACGGCATAAGCAGCGACAAGCTTTTCCTGGAGATACTGGAATCAGCATATATGGATAATTCCGAGCAGCTCATAACGATAGTAGAGAACATGAGGACGGAAGGCTTTACTGTCGAGATGGACGACTTCGGGACCGGCTACTCGTCACTTGCGATGCTTGCGCAGGTACCGGTGGACGTCATAAAAATGGATATGAGCTTCGTCAGAGGGATGCAGTCGGACGACAAGCGCGAGAAGATGATAGGACTGATCATCGATATCGCGAAGTATCTGGACATCAGAGTCGTGGCAGAAGGCGTAGAAGACAAGAAGACAGTCGATTTCCTGAAAACGGTCGGCTGCAACATAATACAGGGATATTACTTCTCAAAGCCGCTTCCTGAGGAAGAGTTCATCAAGAAGTTCATGGAAGAGTAAAGGGGATCAGGATCACAGGAGGATTTGGATATGTTGACAATAGACGGATTGAAAGCGATCGGCGCAGACACTGATTCAGGACTGACAAGGTGCCTGAACAAAGAGGCATTCTATCTGAGACTCGTAGGGATGGCTGCATCTGACGAGCACTTCGGCCAGCTGAGAGAATCTATAGAGAACGATGATCTGGATGCTGCCTTCGAGCATGCTCATGCTCTTAAGGGCGTGCTTGCTAATGTTTCACTGACGAATATACTCACTCCTATTCAGGAGATCACGGAAGACCTGAGAGCACGGACTGAAAAAGATTACTCGGACACGCTGGACAAGATCGACGAAGAGCTGGGTAAAGTAAAGGCAATGATGGACTAGTCTCGTCCGACAGGAGAATGCGATATGGAATATGAAGTGATCACCAAGAAGATGCAGCATGCGGCCAAGTGGTCAGGCGGGAAGACGACTGAGCTCGGCATCTGCCCTAAGCATGCGGATGTAAAGAAGAAGGATTTCATCTGGAGGCTTTCATCTGCCACATGCAAGAGGGACAAGTCCAAGTTCACGGACTACGAGGGATACGACAGAGTCCTGCTCCCGCTCGAGGGAAGCGCAAAGATAGAGAATACCGGCGCTGACGGAGAGAAGAGGGAGACTGAGATCCAGGAGCTTGAGATGCTGGAATTCGACGGCGGCGACAAGACGACGGCGTACGGGCTCACACGTGATTACAATCTGATCATCAGAAAAGACGCGGCGCATTATGTCGACGTGATCGACCAGATCCTCGCAGGAGCAGGTGAAAGCCAGGATAAAGCTGTAGACGTCGGAAATGAAGCTTCATTCCTTTCGATCGACTCGATACTCAAGGGCAACAGGGTGACTGTCCGCCTTCGTCACAAGAAGGGATATGACCATGTCTGCCAGGCGATATACTGCGCGGACGGCTTTTCGAGCGTACACATTGAAGATACGCAGCTCGAGCTCGTCACACGTGAGGAAGATGCTCCTGTAGATATCAAGATCGTCCGCCTTACTGAAG
>SVCR01000219.1 GCA_015058265.1 Clostridiales bacterium | reverse complement strand
GTACAAAGTCTGTGACATCTTGAGGTCCCAACCTGTCGCCTGCAGTCTTCTCATGATGACAGCGAGGTCTATCGTATTCATCAGAGGCATTATTGCAGAGCCTATCGTGATAGGTATGACTATCTCCACCAGTTCTCTGAATCTCTGCCTGTCGGTCTCGATCCTTATGACTGAACGCTTGAATTCAGCAGCTCTCTGATCTTTCTGTCTGAAATATATTACCAGAAGCACTACCATCGCCGCGATCATTCCTGCTGACGCCCCGAATGTAGCTCCTGCCGCTGCTCTCTGAAGGCTCGTCCTGAAGAACAGGAACGCAAGTGCAAGCCCTACAGCGACGCGTACCATCTGCTCCACCACCTGCGATACAGCAGTCGGTGTCATTCTCTGATTACCCTGAAAATAACCTCTGAGAGACGCTGCAATAGGCGTAAAGAGCAAAGCGATAGATATCGCCCTGATCGACAGCGCCGCTCCGCTGTTCTTTACCAGACCAGCGATGATATCGGCGCCGAAGAAGCATACAGAAAAAGCAATCAGGCTGACGACGATCGTCGTCTTCAATGCGATCTTATATGACTTATGAGCGTTGATATAGTCTCCGTGAGCTATTCTCTCGGAAACCATCCTGGATATGGCGACCGGAAAGCCTGCGGTAGCGACTACATAGAACAGCTGATAGACCGGATAAGCTGCCCCGTAATAAGACTGGCCTTCCGCTCCTATCATATTGGTCAGAGGGATACGGAAGATCGCTCCGAACATCTTGCTGACGATTCCGGCAATAGCCAGTATCGTCGCTCCCTGCATGAGGCGGGATGCTGCACGCGAAGAAGAGCCCGGAAGTTCATCTGATCCCGGCAAAGCCCCATTATCTGTCTCCGATGCCATATCCGATGATGTATCAGACCCCTTATCAGCTGAACCCATAGGTGCCTCTCTTTCTACAGAGTACATCCTGCCGGTCCTCCTGTACAGGACCGTTCCGTCATCATCAGCAGACGCCTTTCCGTCCTGATCGTACCTGAAATCCAGATCAAGATCCTTGTCGAATCCCGGTCCGACCTCTGACATCGTATCGAATTTATTCTGTTTGTTGTGTGTTTTATTATCGTCCATCAGTTTCCTGATCAAGTGTTATCAGAGGAGAGAAAGTATCTTCTGTGAAGCAGCCTCTGCCTCTGCAACAGTTTTCTCAATATCTATGTTCTTATATTCACCGTCTCTGTAGAGGATCTCACCGTCTGCCATGGTGAGAACTACATCCTTACCGTCTGCGGAATATACAAGATTGGTCGGCACATCGTGCACCGGAGCCATATTAGGAACAGCAGTATCGACCACGATCAGATCAGCCTTGAAGCCCTCCTTGACCAGTCCGCAGTCTTCTCTTCCCTGCGCGAGCGCTCCGCCCCTCGTCGCGCTCCTCAATACCTGCTGAGGTGTCATAACAGAAGGATCCATAGTCACGATCTTGCCGGTGAGTGCGAACAGCTTCATCTCCTCGAAGAAATTGAGGCTGTTGTTGCTTGCTACGCTGTCAGTACCGATGGCAACATTGATGCCTTTGTCATAAAGCGCAGGTACATTGCACATACCGCTCGACAGCTTCATGTTGCTGGCAGGATTGCTTGAGACCGAAACACCTTTGGCAGCAAGTATATCTCTGTCATTATCAGTAAGCCATACGCAGTGAGCCGCATTAGCCGGGACATCAAACAGTCCGCAGTCTGAGAGGAATTCAACAGGAGTCCTGCCGTGTCTCTCAATGCATTCCTTTGTCTCGCTCTCTGTTTCAGAGACATGTACATGCATGCGAACGTCGAACTCAGCTGCAGCATTGGCGATCGTCCGGAGGAAAAGCTCACTGTTGGTATACTCTGCATGAGCACTTGCCTCTACCTGGATCCTGCCGTTCTGGAAGCCGTCATACATCATGATCGCTTCGCGCATCTCACGGTAGCCGACGCAGTCTTCGATCTTATCACATCCGAGACTTACGACTGATCTTGAGATATTGGTCTTCATCCCCGATACGCTGACCGCTTTGACCATATCATCGATAAAGTAGTACATGTCTGAAGTCGATACGATACCGAACCTCATCGATTCCGCCATAGTCAGAAGTGTGGACCAATAGACAGCGTCGCTGTACAGCTTGTCCTCAAATGGGAATATCTTCTCATTGAGCCACCTGCTGAGCGGGAGATTCTCGCCGTATCCTCTCATGAGGCTCATCGGAGAATGTCCGTGAGCATTATAGAATCCGGGCATAAGGACTTTGCCCTGTCCTTCGTAGAATTCTCCGAACAGCGAGTCAAAGTTGACCGGTCTGTGGCAATTACAGGTAGATACGGATGCAAGCACCTCATCTGCGTATTCCTTGCCGAGACGATCCCTGTCCTCTTCAGTCGGCTCAGATTCTGAAACATATACGATCTTGTCTCCTATTGTTCCGACGAACATATTCTCCAGATATCCGAAGTTCTCGTCGATGAGTCCGATGTTCTTGAATAGCATTTATTCCTCCTGTATCGATTCAGGTCTGTGTTTTTTATCCCGCAGTTCGTTACTGCAGGACAATCGATTAATTATACAAAAATACTTAGTAAAAAAGAATAGTATCTTAATTGATATTACGAGCCGATTATCAGGCGCCTGCAGCTGCTTCTTCATCAGCAGCGCTGCGAAGCAGCCTCATAAGTGTCAGCAGTTTATTGATATCCGGTGCTTTGCCGGTATAGAGCGAGAGCTCCGAGAACTTCCTGCTCGATATGTTCAGTTCTTCTCCGAACTCAGCACGCGCCATAACAAGTGCATAAGCGCTCAGTCTGTTCATCTGTGAGAATCTTATCCTGAACCTTCTGTCTCTGAAAGAGATGTGATCAGCACCGGTTATCTCAGCCTGAGCCCTGATCTCCGCTATAGTGAGCAGTGACTGGGTCTCATCCGGAATGTCGCCGTATCTGTCGATCAGCTCGTCCACCAGATCATCAGCATCCTCCTGACAAGAGATCGCTGCGATCTTCCTGTACGCCTGCAGTCTCAATGTCTCATCAGTGATGTATTCAGCCGGTATCGATGCCTGAACAGGCAGCTCGATCACGATATCCGATCTCTGCTCCGTGACAGTCTCGCCTCTCAGCATGCGGACGGCGCGGTCGATCTCTTTGCAATACAGCTCATATCCTATGCTTTCGATGTGTCCGCTTTGGGCTTCGCCCAGCATATTCCCTGCACCTCTGAGCTCGAGATCTCTCATCGCGAGCTTGAAGCCCGCTCCGAACTCAGTGAATTCACGGATCGCAGTAAGCCGCTTTCTGGCTATTTCTGTCAGCACCTTGCCCGGCTGGTACATGAGGTAAGCATACGCAAGTCTGTTAGATCTTCCGACGCGCCCTCTCAGCTGATACAGCTGGGCAAGACCGAATCTGTCAGCGTTGAGTATTATCATAGTGTTGGCATTAGGGATATCTATGCCGTTCTCTATGATCGTGGTCGCTATCAGGACATTGGTACGCCCTTCGACAAAGTCGAGCATGGTGTTCTCGAGGGTCTCCTCCGACATCCGCCCATGCCCTATTGCCGTGACAGCTTCGGGAACCAGCCTCTCCACAGTGTCGCGAAGCTGGTTGATCCCGGTGATACGGTTATTTACAACATAGACCTGCCCGCCTCTTGCCAGCTCACGCCTTATCGCGTTCTGCAGTATATCCTCTTCATAAGGGGTGACATACGTATGAACAGGCAGTCTGTCCCCCGGCGGCTCGTCGATCAGGCTGATGTCCTTGATACCGGTGAGGGACA
>SVCR01000218.1 GCA_015058265.1 Clostridiales bacterium | reverse complement strand
GACGGGAGAATATAAAAGTCCGAGCCGAGAAGCTCAGCTGCCTTCTCCTTCACATCCGGATAGAAAAGCGCTGCCGCTCCGAGCGAGCCGCTTGCATTGGTAAGCACATACATGCCTCCGATTTCCTCAGGTGCGATCGGCTCATCCCTGTCGAGCAGATTGACTCTCTCCGGGCTGAAGAGTGCGCTGCTCATGTCAATGAGCATAGCCGGCTCTGCGATCGCGGAGTTCTTCATCGCCTGAGCAAAGAGCGTCTCTTTGTCCACTCCAAGCGATTCAAGCACGTTGTTGTTTACTGCGATCCTCCAGTCGCCACCTCTGTCCTCACCCATGTTGATATCTGCGATAACGGCGAGCCCGTGGCCAACGCTCACATGAGGCGTGTTCATCAGAAACTCACGGTTGCGCTTCTTCTCAAGGAGCCTGACAGTCAGGTTGTCCTTTACCTTGTCGTAGCTCAGGTCTATCTCAGGCGGCTTAACCGCATTTCTCGATGCCGTATACATATTCGCCATCTCAGTCGCGAGATATCCGATGTCTGCTCCGTCCTTGTACGCCTGATACATCTCATCGACGTACAGTGTAGGCGCTGCATCACTGCCCGGCATCCTGAAGGTCAGACCGTGCAGCTTCTGATCGTTCATTTTGACCACTTCCACATCATCGATGATCACATCCTGATGCACATCATCCGGCAGGTAATCTCTGATCTCTGCCTTCATTTCATTAATGAATTCATTTACGCTCAGCATCTTTTGCATTCCTCCATTTCATCTTCCAAAGTTTGTAACGGTACTGATCGATCCTCTTTGCCCTTGCGATCTCCGCAGGGCCAGCCGGGATCACGGCTCTATCTTTTGTGATACCTTCCACTTATTGCCTCCTTTCTGCAGGTTACAGGCTCATCATTTCTTTAACCAGGTGATCGCTCATCTTGACCATTCCAACGAGGACGAGCATGTTGAAAGCAAGCTCTCCGACATACTTCCACACCATAGTCGCTGCAGCAGCATCCTTATCCACTACAGGCGGACTGGCTGCGAACTTGCTGAATATGACGCAGGCAAGCACTATGATCGCTCCTTCAAGGCATACTCCCGCATAGCTCTTCAGGAAACTCACACCGATGCTCTGTGTCGGCTGGCCGGCAAATGTCGAAAGCGGTATAGGCGCAATGGCTGTGTACATATACAGGCGGAAAAATCTGCCATAAACCGTGAGTATGATGATGAACGACATCACGGTGATGAACAGGCTTCCGATCAGAGTTACCGCCCATAGCGGGATGCTCTCGAAAAACCCGCAGTCCTCGATCGCTGTTACCATTTCGCTCGGCAAAGTCGTTTTCGTCGCAGATCCCACTCCCGATGCATTCATGATCGTTCGCATTGCTCCCTGCGCTATGTCGAACAGAGCCATCATCAGGTCAAGGCCGTATGTGACCACGCCCTTTGCAATCGCAAATCTGATGAACAGCTTCAGCGCATGCTCAGGTCTTTTTACGTCAGTCAGGCTGCCGCAGGTCTTGACCACACCCACCAGGAAAAACAAAACGAGCAGCGCCAGGCCAATGCCCTTAACTGCTCCGTTGATCTGTTGGATGACATGCCAGATTCCACCGCCCTTGAAGCTCTGCGGCGACATGGTCAGAAGCGACCACACCTCTGCCATCTTCGTATTCCACGTATTCAGTGCGTTTTCAAGATTCTGCACTACCCAGTTGTCGGACATAGCTCAGTCCCTCCCTTCTGTTTTCGTTTGCTGCACATATCAGGTTATAACCTCCCTTCACTCAGATTCTGTGTATATGAAAATGATGCTCCCCGGGCAGACAGCATCATGTAGAGGCAGCATTAAGCTGCCATTATGTTATTGCGGGATCATTTTGCAGACGACTATATATCTTGCTCCGTTGTATTCGTAGGCACAGGTGCTCAGCACAACCAGCTGATCTTCGCCTGCGATATCTGCATCGGTGGTGTATTCCGCTTTCTGGCTGATCCATTCGATATATGCTTCCTTAACTTCATCATCAGACACATTATTGGTAAACACCGGGCAGTCCGATGACTGGTTCAGAAACGCCCATATCTCAAGATCATAATTACCGGCCGGTGTTGCAAGCTCCATCTTCGGATGTTTTCTGCAGAACTCGGGATCCCTGAGCTTCTTCAGGCTTCCGAACATTGAGCCGTCCTTCATATGATGCCCGTAAACAATAGTGTTGAACTGTTCAAACGGTGCTTCAGTGGCAGAATCTGCAAAGAGTGTACCGAAGTCGCTGTAGCTGCCGTCGAACCGGGCATACAGATATCTGCTGTTATCTCTGCCCTGCACGATCGGATAATCTATAGGAGTTCCCTTGTATCTGAGCCAGCCAACGACATCCGGATTGATCTTCATGAGTTCATTGAAATCCACATTGAGCGCATCGTCGTCTGTGCCATTGGCCCTGCCGGAAATCTCCTTATATGCATTCTGGTTACTGCTGTATTCGATATACATGTGATATAGCTTCACTCCTGCAAATACAGCTATGCCCAGCAGGCATAGGATGATCACTTTATTCACAGCCCGTCTGATGATTGCCCGCCTCCTTCTACCTCTCATAATCATCCTCTCTTTTTCTGCGGCTCACATCCGCACTGTGGTTTCGGGTTACTCTGTGCTTTACTCGGTCTGCTAATTCTGCCCTCTTCCCGTTATTGAATTTTTTGGTATCTCCCACGAGGTATCCGGTGATTCGCCTTATGCGTTCAAACTCGACGCCCTCGCCGACCATGCCGTTTACGTTCTTAACCTTGTTGTTATTCATATACCCTCCGTTTCTCCGCATAATAATACCGATGACAGTTATGACAACTATCATCGGCACATTTGTGATTATTGTATTAGTCTTGTTTTTCAGTCTTTAGTAAGCACTTTCTTCTGATAAGCACGTTTACCGCAGCTCGGACATCTCATCTTGCGTGTCCGTCCGAAGTGAGGAGCTATGAACACAGCCATCATCGATGGAACATAGCGTTCTCCGCATTCGGGGCATTCATAGTATCCGGCCGTCTGTTCAATCCTAAGTGCATAGAATGCGCCGATCAGGAATATGATCGTACCGCAGCTGATCAGTGCTATACGCCGGCCTTTGTCCATTACTGCATAGCTTCCCGCAAATATGGTAAGGAAAAATATCAGGCTGCTTCCGACTCCAATGACCCATTCGAGTGATAACAGTTTGCGGTTCGCCTCTTCCTCCTGCATCCTCATCTTAAGCAGATTCTCTTCTGCCATCTTCTTATATTCGTCCATATCAAGTAGCTCCCCGCTCAGGAGCTCGTTGACATTGATCTTCAGCAGTTCACACAGCTCCAGCATTATTGAAGAGTCCGGCAGGCTCTTGCCCGTCTCCCATTTGGAGACCGCTCTGTCAGTGATGTTCAGTTTCTCTGCGAGAGATGCCTGCGTAAGACCTTGTTCTTTACGCCTCTCTGCTATGAACTTTCCTATTTTGACCTGATCCATGAGGAGCACCTCCTTTCAACAGCCAATATAGAGGAGTAGTGTGAATGAGTACACATACCAACGGTTGATATCGACAGAAATCTGGTTCTCAACCATTGGTAGAATTCGATTATTTCAACACAAGCGGACTGTCTGCCGCACCTTCCCTGATTTTGTTCACTTCCTCGTATACCGCCTGATAGTCTGCCGCCGCCTTTTCATCTGCCGTGTCGAACTGAACATCTGACGGATATTCAGCAACATACATCTTTCCGTTCTTCTCGCCAATGACGCTGTAGCTCGGAAGCATCTCATAGTCC
>SVCR01000217.1 GCA_015058265.1 Clostridiales bacterium | reverse complement strand
AGTCATATGACCTCCTGATGTAAAGCCTCATGTGATAAAACTGTAAAAGTGATATACTATAATAAATTATAACTGTAGATGTAGAAGAGAGAGGGAAAGTAAGATGGTACCGGAAAGATTCCAGGATTATTTTTTCAATGACCGCGACTATCTGCCTGAAACGTATGAGGTGGCGGATAAAGAACGCGAGGAGATGATCAGACAGCTGGCAGCTTTGATCACTGACGATCTCGGAATGGCTGGAAAGCCCGAAAAGATCGCCAATGATGAGCCGGATTTCTGGCTGCTTGACAAAGTGCTTACAACTGAGGAAATAAGATTCATGCTCAGTTTCAAAAAGAAGAGGACGGTCAAGCTGACAGTAAAGCAGATGGCAAAGCGCAATAACATGTCTGAAGCAGAAGCCGAAAAGATCGCGGAGGGCATCTGCCGCAAAGGTCTGCTCGAGTATGACCGTGAGACTAAGAATCGTGAGAAACAGTATTTCATCCCGAAATGGGTGGTAGGCTCCGGCGAATACATGCTGATGACAGGCTATCTCATGGAAGAGCATCCGGAGATCGCAACATTCTTCCACTATGCCTCGATGGTACCTGTAGGCAAGGTAGCCCACATGGTGCCTGAAGGCGGAGGCGGACTCGGAATGCATGTAATACCTGTTGAGAAAGCTATTGATGGCAAGAATGAAGCTATTTCATACGAGAAGCTCTCCTACTGGCTGAAGAAATATGACAAGTTCTGCCTTGACGTATGCTCCTGCAGAAGACAGCAGAGGATCAGAGGCGAAGGAGGCGGAGAGATCGAAGACTACTGGTGTATTGCTGTAGGCGACATGGCTGAGTATCTGGTCGAGACTCATAAGGACGCCCGTTACGCAACATACGACGAGGTAATGGAAGTTCTGCGCAAAGCTGAGGCTGCAGGATATGTACACCAGATAACAAACCTCGACGGCGAAGATAAAATCGTGGGAATCTGCAACTGCCACAATACAGTCTGCAATGCTCTTAAGACTTCCCAGCTGTTCAATACACCTAATATGTCGGCTTCTGCATACAGAGCACATGTCGATCATAACAAGTGCGTAGCGTGCGGAAAGTGCGTTGAAGTCTGCCCTGTAGGAGCTGCCAAGCTCGGGCAGAAGCTGTGCAGAAAGAACGGTCAGGCTGTTGAGTATCCGCTTTCGGAGCTTCCAAACGAGACAAAGTGGGGTCCTGAAAAGTGGAACAAAAATTACAGAGAAGATGCCAAGATCAATTGCTATGAGACAGGTACATCACCATGCAAGGCTGCATGTCCTGCAAACCTGTCAGTACAGGGATATATCAACATGGCAGACCAGGGCCGCTACAGAGAAGCTCTCGAACTGATCAAGCAGGACAACCCGCTGCCTGCAGTATGCGGTGCTGTCTGCAACAGAAGATGCGAGGACAGATGTACCAGAGGAACGATCGATCAGCCTGTAGCGATCGATGAGATCAAGAAGTTCATCGCAGCACAGGAACTCAATGCAGAGAACAGATTCGTGCCTGTATGTGAGAAAGAATACGGCGGACTCTGGGGAGATGAGTACAAGATAGCGATCATCGGAGCGGGCCCGGGCGGACTCTCTGCAGCTTACTACCTCAGAAAGCGCGGCTATCCGGTAACTGTATTCGAGAAGCAGAAGGCACTCGGCGGAATGCTTAGATATGGTATCCCTTCATTCAGACTCGAGAAAGACGTAGTTGATGCTGAGATCGAAGTCATGAAAGAGATGGGCGTCGAATTCAGAACAGGCTGTGAAGTAGGTAAGGACGTTACGATACAGCAGCTGAGAGACCAGGGCTATGCCGCATTCTACATCGCAGCAGGCCTCCAGAGCGGAGGCAAGCTCGACGTTCCGGGCGCTGACGCAAAGGGAGTTATGAGCGGTATCGACTTCATGCGCATCATCAATGAAGATGAAGTCGCTCTTATGGAAGGCAAACTGCCTAAGGCAGGCAAACTATCCGGCAATGTTGTCGTAATCGGCGGCGGGAACATCGGATCCGACGTAGCCAGAACAGCTGCAAGAGCCGGAGCTGACAAGGTCTTCATGTATGCCCTCGAAGGATATGACGAACTTCCTATGGGAGTTGAGGACAGAACAGAGTGCGAAGAAGAAGGCATCAGCGTAAACGGCGGCTGGGGCCCTGCGGAAATCAAAACGAAGGACGGCAAGGTCTGCGGCATCAGCTTCAGAAAGTGCCTCTCGGTCAAGAACGCAGAAGGAAGATTCGATCCTGAGTTCGACGACAGTGAGACAACAGAGCTTGAGTGCACAACAGTGCTCTACTGCACAGGTCAGAAGCCTGACCTTGGCAGGATGCTTGAGGGTACAAAGGTCGAGATCAGCCCTAGAGGTATGATCGTAGCTGATCCTGTAACACTGCAGACAGCCGAAGAAGACATATTCGCAGGAGGCGACATCGTAACAGGTCAGAAGTTCGCCATCGATGCTATCGCAGCAGGCAGACCGATCGCTGACTCGCTGCATAGATACGTACATAAGGAACAGGGTGCCAACAGACTTACAGTCGGCCGTGACCTCAGAGAGATCATCGAGCTCGACAGAGATGACATTCTTGTTGAGAGCTATGACAACATGCCGAGGCAGAAGCCGGGCCACAGAGACGGCGATCCGACAAAGACATGGCACGATCTCAGAGAGCCTCTGACAGAAGTGCAGATAAGAGCCGAGGCCAACAGATGCCTCAAGTGCGGCGCTACTACAGTTGATGTAAACAGATGCATCGGCTGCGGACTTTGCACGACAAGGTGCGAATTCGATGCCATCAGGCTTGAAAGAGATCATCCGAAGGCATCGAGAATGTACTCTGCTGAGAACGGAAAGCTAAAGGCCATCCTGCCGTATGCACTGCCAAGAGAGATCAGGATCAGAGCTAAGGGCAGCAAGGTGCTTGGTAAGATCGTCAGGTAGTAGCTATATTATCTGAAGACTTCCATCAAGCCGGCTTCAATACAGGAATACAAAGACTCCGGGACCTGTTTTAACAGTACCCGGAGTCCTTGATTATTTGGTATTGATTATGGAATTGCTGTTTTGATATCAAGCGGCTTTTCTATAGCTGTCTTTGGATTCCGCCTCGATTAAGAGAAATCGGATACAGCGCGATCCTGGAAAAGGAGCTCCTCAGGACGGGCATAGAATTGGAGCCCGTGATGGACATCGGATCCGTTGAAGCCATAATCCGGATCCTGCGAGGAGGGTTCGGGGTAGCGCTTCTGCCGGAGTATGTTGTTTCTGACTATATTGACAAAGGTGAACTTGTAAAGATGAATGTGAAGGGTCACGAGATAAGCATGAAATCATACTACCTATGCAGCAAGGATCGCTGGATAAACCCTGTAATGAAAGAATTCATACGGTTAGTTGCTTTTGAATAAGCGGATCTGTTTGCTCTGTATACCGGCAGGCTGCAAAAACCGGCATATAGAGAACGATCAGATCAGAGAGTGTATCGCTCCGTCAAGCACCTGTCTCTTGCGTGCAGGGTAACTTGACAGACGATAATAATGAGATAAAATCATTTCTGCAGGAATAACAGAACTGCAGCTGCAACAGGCGGCAGTTCTGTTTTCCTTACCGGGACTGATTTGTAATGATCACAGAGGAGGATGGCCATGAAAATATTATTTGCCTCAGATTCATTTAAAGACTCTCTATCCGGTGAACAGATAATCGGGCTGCTTACCAAAGCGGCCGGGGAAGTGTTCGGACTCTGTGAGACCAGAGGCGTAGCTGTGGCAGATGGGGGAGAAGGGACCACACAC
>SVCR01000216.1 GCA_015058265.1 Clostridiales bacterium | reverse complement strand
GAAATCTCTGGGATTCAACACGCTGAGAAAACATATTAAGATCGAGCCGGAGCAGTTCTATTATGAATGCGACAGGCTTGGCATGGCGGTCTTCCAGGATATGGTCAATAACGCTGATTACTCATTCGTGAGAGATTCAGTGCTGCCGACCATCGGGATGAAGAAGCGCGGGGACAGGCGGCTCCATACTGATGCTGAGACGCGAAGGATATTCCTGGAATCGATGGATGAAACCGTCAGGACATTGTATAATCATCCGTGTATCTGCTACTGGACCATTTTCAATGAGGGATGGGGGCAGTTCGATGCGGACGAAGCCTATGACAGACTCAAGCAGCTCGACAGCTCGAGGTTCATCGACAGTACTTCGGGATGGTTCAGCCAGAACAGATCTGATGTGGACAGCCATCATGTCTACTTCAAACCTATAGAATTGGAAGCAGGCAGTAAACCATTGGTGCTGTCTGAATTCGGAGGATATGCCTGCAAGCTGCAGGATCACTGCTATGACCCAGGCAAGAGTTACGGATATAAGAAGTGCAGTGATGAAGCCGCTTTGCTGTGGGATATAGGAAAACTGTATGAAAAGGAGGTACTCCCTATGGAGGAAAAAGGACTTTGTGCTGCGATATATACTCAGCTTTCTGATGTCGAAGAGGAGACGAACGGTATCCTCACCAATGACAGAGAAGTGCAGAAATTCAAGGCATATATCGGAACAGGAAGGATCGAGATCATCGGCAACCACACCGACCATCAGGGCGGCAGAGTGCTTGTTGCACCTACACCGTTCAAGATAAGAGCCTATGTAGCGGATAACCACAGCGATGTCATAAGGATCGCTTCGGAAGGATTCGAGCCGTTCGAGGTCAGTATAGGAGAGAGGGACAGATATCCTAAGGGAACGACTCAAGCCATGGTCGCGGGCCTTCTTGACGGATTCGCTGATCTGTTCGGCAAATTCGATATAAGTGATCGCGGATTCGATGCCCATGTCAAGAGTGAGGTCGCGGTAGGCAGCGGCCTGAGTTCATCTGCGGCATTTGAGATATTGCTCGCAAGGATCATCAATGAGAGGTACTTCGAGGGCAAAGCGGATGCAGTCCAGCTCGCCAAGATAGCTGCGTTCTCCGAGCGAGAGTACTACGGAAAGCCGTGCGGGATGATGGATCAGCTCGCGATAAGCCTCGGAAGGCTGGCTATGCTGGATTTCAGCAGGGAAGAGCCTGAGATCGAGCTGATAGATTTCGACTTCGACAAGGCAGGACTCGAGATAGACATCATACCGACTGAATCCGATCACGCTTCACTCGATGCGGAATACGCTTCGGTCCCGGATGACATGTTTGCGGTCGCCGGCGCTCTTGGTATCAAGAGACTTGCTGATATCAACGAAGTGCAGTTCAGACGCAAGCTGCCTGAATTGGAGAAGAAGGTAGAAGCGGGCGAGCTGACAAGGCTCCAGATTAACAGAGCTAAGCATTTCTATGATGAGAACGAAAGGGTCCTGGCCGGGGCTATAGCCCTGAAGACAGGTAATGTCGACAGATTCCTGATGTGTGTCAACGAGTCCGGGCTGAGTTCAGAGAACCTGCTTCAGAACGTACTTCCGCCGGGAGTGAAAGAGACTGATCTGTCGCGCAAGCTGCACGAATACAGAGCAAAGCCTGATACTGCAGCCATCAAGCTTGAGGGCGGCGGATTCGGAGGAAGCGTCCTGGTGCTGAGACGCAAATAAGAAAATGTAAAGAAGAGGCGTTGATGTAAAGAACTCTTTACATCAACGCCTCTTTGTCATGTTTAGTGATTATCCTGTTCAGCTGCTATGATTACAGAACTCTTGTCTTGATGATGCAGTCGCAGTTGAATGGTTCTGCGGATGCTTTGACATCAACGATGAAGTAGCCGAACTCTCCGTTTCTTACCTTAGCACCCTTGATAGCTGCGAGGTTGTCGCCGTAGAACTCTTTCATCTTAGCTTCAACTTCTTCTGCAGTCTTGTCGTTCTTGAGAACGAAGCAGTGTCTCTCAGCACCGTTCTTTTCCATTGATACTCTAGGGAAGTTTACGGAGTTGACGATGTTTCCGTTCTCCAGGTAATCCATGAGTTCATCTACAGCCATCTCTGCGCAGTTTTCTTCAGCTTCAGCAGTGGATGCACCGAGATGCGGTGTAGCAACGATGCCTTTCTTGCCGATATATTCAGGCTCGAGAAGGTCTGTCATATACTTTCTCATCTTGCCGGACTCAAGAGCCTCAACTACGTCATCTACAACTACGAGGTCAGGTCTTGCGTAGTTCATGAAGATAACTCCGTCTTTCATCTTAGCGATGAGATCCTTGTTTATCATTCCCTTGGTTGTAGGGAGTGAAGGAACATGAATGGAGATGAAGTCGCACATAGGAACCATCTCTTCTACGCTGTCACAGAGCTTAACGTCTGCAGTCAGGCAAGGATGTGGTGTAAATGCTTCATATCCTACTACGTTCATGCCGAGAGCTTCTGCAGCATTAGCGATCTTGGCTCCGATAGCTCCGAGACCGATGATACCGAGTGTCTTGCCCATGATCTCAGTTCCTGCGAACTGCTTTTTGCCTTTCTCTACGTTAGCTGCAACATCGCCTTCAAGTGTCTGGCCCCAGGAGATGCCTTCGTACATGTTGCGGGCACCCATGATCATACCTGCAATAGCCAGTTCCTTAACTGCGTTGGAGTTAGCACCAGGAGTGTTGAATACAACGATGCCCTGATCAGCGCATCTGTCAAGAGGAATGTTGTTGACGCCTGCGCCTGCTCTTCCGATAGCAAGAAGATTATCGGAGAAATCCATTTCATGCATCTTGAATGATCTTACGATGATTCCGTTGGCCTTGTCTACGTCTTCAGTGAGTTCGTATCTGTCTGTAAGTCTTGTAAGGCCCTTAGGGGAGATGTTATTCAGAGTACCAATATAATACTTATCCATTATGTCCTCCATGTGAGATAAAAATATGAAGTAAAGGGTTATCTGGATCGACCGCAGAGACTGTAATTGTAAAACCTCGATAGCCTCATTAACCGATCTGTCCGATGGAATTATACACCTAAGAAATAGGGCTTTCAACAATTGCCAAAAGCTTATCGTTGAAGTATAATTCATTTGTCGAGGAATGTCTCCTCGGCAGCAGGCTATGGACATATAATAATATCCGTTGCTTGAGATCAAATAACAACCTTTTTTGCTTTTACTATTATTATCTTAGGAGGTATATACCAATGGCTGATGATTATCGCGTATTTAACTTTTCCGCAGGCCCATCTGTTCTTCCTGAAGAAGTGCTCAGAAAGTGCGCAGCAGAGATGCTCAACTATGAAGGAACAGGCGAATCCGTTATGGAGATGAGCCACAGATCCCCTGAGTTCCAGAAGATCATCGATGACGCGGAGGCTAATCTACGCAAGCTTATGAATATTCCGGATGACTACTATGTACTCTTCCTCCAGGGCGGCGGTACACTGCAGTTCTCCATGGTACCAATCAACCTCATGACAGGCACAGGCAAAGCTGACTATATCGTTGCAGGTCAGTGGGGCAAGAAGGCTTATGAAGAAGCCCGCAAGTTCGGCGATGCAAGATGCGTTGCTTCCTCAGAAGATGATAAGTTCTCATACATCCCTAAGGTAACTAAAGAAGATATCAGAGACGATGTTGACTACGTTTATATCTGCTACAACAACACTGTATTCGGAACTCACTACAATGAGCTTCCTGACTTCGGTGATCATCTGCTCGTAGCTGACATGTCATCATGCATCCTTTCAGAGGAAATCGATGTTACTAAGTTCGGT
>SVCR01000215.1 GCA_015058265.1 Clostridiales bacterium | reverse complement strand
GAAGAGCGCGGTAAAGAACTGGTGAAGGTAGACAGATTCTTCCCATCCAGCAAGAGATGCAGCAGATGTGGAAGGGTTAAAGAAAGTCTGGCGCTCAGCGATCGCATCTACCGATGTGAATGCGGCAATATAATTGACAGGGATGTAAACGCTGCGATAAACATCAGGCTGGAAGCAATGAGACTGAAAGCCTCATGACAAAAGTAAACTTATATCTAAAAGAGGAACCGTGGGGCACACGGGGATAGCTCGTTGATACTCAGTTCGTTGGAACTGTTGAGCGAGAAGCCCCCACCTCAAGAAAATATTCTAGGTGGTGGGAGTATGTCACCAAGACGATTAGAAAGAAGTATATATATAATGATAGATATTCTGTATAAGCTCATATACTGGGTCGCTGAGGTACACAATCATATACTCAGCTTAAACGACTCCGGTCAGTATTATTTTGATGATAAACAGCTGCATTTTATAGTCATCGGACTGCTTGGGATGCTGATGATCTTCATCGTTTATCCCATTTTCAAGCTTCTGGCCAAGTATAACCATACTATGGTCATAGCCTGGATATATGTTTTCACTCTGATCATGGTGATCACTTTCGCTATAGAGATAGGCCAGTGGTATTCCGGCACAGGAAGTCCGGAGATGGCAGATATCTCTGCCGGAGTGACCGGTTTTCTGGCGATGTTCCTTGTATTCGCTGTGGTCAGAGGGATCTTCCATCTGATATCCAAACTCTTCAAAGATGAGGACGATGAGTGATGTCCCCATCGACAGAAATGAGCTGCCGCCACCTGTAAGGGTGGGGCAGCGGTATCTGTAAAACCTGTCTTTCGAATGAAAATTGCCTTTTCGAAAAGCAAAATCCGAACGAAAAGCACTTTAGTTATAAAAAACAACAGACATTTCCGAACAAAACAACGAACTAATATAAAAACATAGATGAATTTGGCTTTTGAGGTTTGAATTGAACCATCTGAAGTGATATGTTTTTGCGTGTATTTTTGTTATATCGGAACCGGGGAACTAACACCGGTCACAGGAGGACATTTATGAAGAAAGTCGGACTGATAATGGGAAGCGACAGCGACCTGCCAATCGTTAAGAAGGCGGCCGGAGTACTTGATGAACTTGGCATTCCTTATGAAGCGCATGTATACTCGGCACACAGAACGCCTGAACAGGCCAGAGACTGGACTTTGGCAGCAAGAGAAGCAGGCTTCGGTGTGATCATCGCTTTCGCGGGAATGGCTGCACATCTTGCCGGAGCTATAGCTGCTAACACTACACTGCCGGTTATCGGAGTACCATGCAAGAGTGCTGCTCTGGATGGAATGGATGCACTCCTGTCCACAGTGATGATGCCGAGCGGGATACCTGTCGCGACGGTAGCTATCGACGGAGGCAAGAACGCTGCACTGATGGCTGCAGAGATCCTCGCGGTAGGAGACCAGGAACTCGCGGCAGTCCTGGATGCCAGAAGAGCGGCTGAGGCGCAGGCAGTCCTGAACAAAGATGCAGGAATAATGGAAAGAATGAAATAGAATCGTTATCAATTGCAGGAAGAATACAGGTGAGGGGGAACTTTACAACTGACAGCCTTATCTTACTGCGTTCATAGTAACAATATAAAAGGAGAGAACTTATGAAACTTGTTTACACCGGAAAGACCAAGAACGTATTTGAACTTGAGAACGGCAACTATCTGCTGAAGTTTAAGGATGATGTTACAGGCAAAGACGGAAAATTTGATCCGGGCGAAAACCAGATCGGACTCACTATCGAGGGCGTTGGCGACTTCAATCTCCGTATGACTGACTATTTCTTCAAGAAGATCAACGAAGCAGGAATCAGAACACACTTCGTTAAGGTCAATCTCGATGATACTACTATGGAAGTCAAGCCTGCTAAGGTATTCGGTCACGGCCTTGAGGTTATCTGCAGACTCAGAGCTGTAGGCAGCTTCATCAAGAGATATGGTGAATATATCGAGGCTGGTACAGAACTTCCTTCATATGTTGAGACAACATTCAAGAACGATGCTCTTGGCGATCCGCTGGTAACCAAGGATGGACTTATCGTTCTCGGAGTTATGACTGCAGAGCAGTATGATGATCTCAGAGATATGACACAGAAGATCACCAAGATCGTTGCTGATGATCTGCAGGAGAAGGGCCTTGAACTCTATGACATCAAATTCGAATTCGGATATGATGCAGAGGGCAAAGTAATGCTCATCGATGAGATCGCTTCAGGAAACATGAGAGTGTATAAGGACGGAGAATATGTTGATCCGCTGGCACTCAATGAACTGTTCTTCGCATAAGCAATTGTATTAGTCCGGAATCACAATTTACGCCGGCGGTCGTTCCGCCGGCGTATATCAGTATTAACATCGGAAGGAGGCCTTTATGGGGGGCTTTTTCGGTATAACTTCAACACGCGACTGTATACTGGATGTATATTTTGGCGTGGATTATCATTCTCATCTGGGAACAAGGCGCGGAGGTCTTGCTGCATATGATCCTGAAATAGGACTGCAAAGAGAGATCCACAATATTGAAAACGCACCGTTCCGTACCAAATTCGAAGGGATAACTACCAAAATGCAGGGAACTGCGGCTATAGGATGCATCAGCGATATGGATCCTCAACCGCTGTTGTTCCGTTCGATTGGGGGAACTTACGCGATTACCACGGTTGGCGTCATAAACAATACTGATGAGATCATAGAGCTTGTTCTTAAAGGCGCTCACGGACATCTGGAAGCGAAGACCGGAGGCAGGATCAATCAAACTGAGCTCATTGCCGCGCTGATATCCGAGAAGGATGACCTTATCGATGGCATCCGCTATGCGCAGGAGATGATAGAAGGTACAGCCACCATCATAGTCATGAAGGAGGGCGGCACTATTATTGCTGCAAGAGATCTGCTCGGACGGCTTCCTGTTCAGATAGGTGTCGGTCAGCATTCAACAGCGGTTTCCTTCGAGTCCTTCGCTCTCAATAAGATGGGTTACGAGAATATAAGAGAGCTCGGGCCGGGAGAGATCGTCGAACTTACACCGGGCGGAGAGAAACAGCTCGTTGCCCCGGGAGATAAAATGCGCATATGCGCCTTCCTGTGGAGCTATTACGGATATCCGACAACCACATATGAGGGCGTGAATGTCGAGATGATGAGATATGAGAACGGCCGGATCCTTGCAAGGAACGATGCGAACAGGGGATTTGACCTCTCAGAGGTCGACTATGTCGGAGGAGTGCCGGACAGCGGGACACCTCACGGTATCGGTTATTCAAATGAAACACATACGCCGTTCGCGAGAGCTTTCATCAAGTACACACCGACCTGGGCCAGAAGCTTCATGCCGACTACTCAGGCAGAGAGGAACAAAGTCGCCAAGATGAAGCAGATACCGGTCACACAGCTGATCAACGGAAAGAGACTGCTCTTCGTTGACGATTCCATCGTCAGAGGGACTCAGCTGCGGGAGACCGTAGAATTCCTCTATGACAATGGTGCCAAGGCGGTCCACATGAGGTCAGCCTGCCCGCCTCTGATGTATGCGTGCAAGTTCCTCAATTTCTCGAGAAACAACAGCGATATGGATCTGCTTTCAAGGCGTATCATCACTCAGCTTGAGGGTGAAGAAGGCCTCAAGCATCTTGATGAATATGCAGACGCATCTACGGAGAGGGGAAAGAAGATGCGAAGCGCGATAGCTAAGAAGATGGGTTTTGAGACTTTGGAATTCCAGACACTTGAAGGTATCGTCGAAGCAATAGGCATCGATAAGTGCAAGCTTTGTACATATTGCTGGACAGGCGAAGA
>SVCR01000214.1 GCA_015058265.1 Clostridiales bacterium | reverse complement strand
CATCCTCGGTGTTGCCCTGGGCTTCCTCAGACCGATCTACTTTGCCGGACTCATGACCTTCCTGCAGACCGGTGTCTGTGTACAGATTGCTCTTGACACTGACCGGGTCGCCGTAGGTCTCCCCTCCGTCTTCAGAACGGAAGAGCTCATATGATGTCGCGTGCGTGACCTTGCCCCACTCCAGAGTAATGCTGTCTGTTGTCGCGGACTCGGTCTCCAGAGCCGGCGCTGCAGGCTTGTATGCGCCGATGACCTTGACGCTGCAGGTGTAGTCCCTGCCGCTTGCGAGTCTGCCAGTGATCACTGCAGTGCCAGTACCCTTGGCTGTAACGACACCCTTGCTGCTGACTTTGGCAACGGCAGTGTTATCTGAATACCAGCGGAAGCTGGTCTTCTTATGTATCTTCTTAGCATTCGAATATTTAAGAGTAAGCTTAACACCGTCTCCGTACTGGAGCTTGACACTCTTCTTGCTGATCTTGGCCTTGTATCCGTTCTTCAGCTTGCTCTTGGTAGTCAGTCCGGATGCCCAGGCCGCGCATGAGGATACGCGGATATCACTGCCCGCCTTCCTGTATCCGACCACCGTATATGCATACTCTGTATTCTTCTTCTTAGCCTTCTTGTCTGTATATGAAGTCTTGGATCTGCTGACTGCAGCGACTTGCTTGTACACCTTGTTCTTGCCGGTCTTCCGGAGAATGATGTATCCGTCGATGGATGCTGCAGACTTTGCAGCTGTCCATGTGACTTTCATGCTCTTCTTTTTGCCCGTTATCTGAGTCCTTGCAGGAGCAGATACCGATTCGAGCGGAATGTCGATCAATACGTTCTTCTTGAAGCTCAGATTCATCCCGTTCTGCTTGAACGCCTTAGCCTTATTGACAGGCTCTTCTTCAGGCTGCTCCTCGTTTGCATCAGCCGTTTCATCTGATCCGTTGTTATCAATTGAGCTATCCTCATTGTCTGCATTCACTTCACCGGGAAGTGTCTCCGCATCAGGTACCTGATCCTCGTTCCCGGCTATATCCTCCTGCAGTTCGTTCTGAACGACCGGATCAGTATCAACATTATCGGTCTCGGTCCACGCAAATACCTCTGCAGGGAACAGAGTCACGCAGAGCATCAGAGACAGTAATACTGCAGTTGTTTTCTTCTTCATTACAAATACCTCATATGACAAGATAGTCCGCTCATCCGGTCATATCACGGCTGAGTGGCACAGAAATCAGTATTTTCAGCTGATTTAACTAATTAATTTTATGGGATTTATTACGGATAATCAAGGGCAGCGGGCCTTACCTCAACATCCTTTAAGAAATGACTTTATTGTCTGCGGTTTGGTATATAATGTTTTCTGTATCTTTATCTTAAGATATATTCATATGCTTAAATGAGATAGTCCGGGCAGGCTCAGGCCTGAACGCGGAGGTGTTTATGATGAATCCGTTTACCACTATACCTAAATTCCTTTATGGCTATAAAGAGACCCTTCGATATAACCGCGCACTGATACCGGAACTGAAAAAGCTCCGCGAATCAGGAGATCTCGCCGCGGAACGCGAAGTGATCCGCAAAGGACAGAAGCGCTGGATAGAGAATGTATCGAAGAATTTTCATCTGACCTTCGAGATCGTCGGCGAGGAGAACGTGCCTGACGAAGGCCCGATAATGGTCTACTGCAACCACCAGAGCTTTGCCGATATACCGGCAACACTCTACCTCTTCAGGGATCATCTTCAGATGGGCTATATAGCTAAGGAGGAGTGGAGCAAATATAAGGTCCTCAGGGACATCGTTCACTACACCCGCTCGATCTTCCTCAAGAGGGGCAGCGGACGTGATGCTATCAAGACACTGAGCGAGGCCAAGGAGATCCTCGGTCAGGGCTTCAATCTTCTGATCTTCCCGGAGGGCACGAGATCTCAGAAGCACGAGATGGGCGAGTTCAAGGCCGGCGCTTTCAAGTTTGCGGAGAAGGCCAAAGTCCCTATCCTGCCTGTCACAGTCGACGGCGGGTACAAGATGTTCGAGCAGAAGGGATCGTTCCAGCCTTGCCACATCAAGATCACAGCTCATCCGCTCGTTCACATCGAGAACATGACCAAACAAGAGCAGAAGCAGGCCGCGGCTGACATAGAGGCCACGATACGCAGCGCTCTCTAACAGGTATATGGAGAAAGGAAATAATATGAGGTATTCAACAGAAAGCGACACCAAGCCTTCAGAAGTGAAGTGCGGCATCATGCGCAGAGCTCTGTCGATGATGCTTGCTGCAGCTCTTGTTCTTGCTCCAGCTCTGCCTGTTGCGTACAGTGATGTCTACGCTGCCACAGATACAGGGCAGACAGTCGATACGCCGCAGGACGGCTCCGATGATGTGGTTGTAAAGGAAACAACTACTCTCAGCGACTACAACAGGACGATCAACAAGCGTCTGTCTCAGAATGTCAAAGTCAAGGTCAGAGTATACCCAGCAACAGGAACAAGAAAAGTCAGACTTCAGCGCTATGACAGCAGCATCCGCAAGTATAAGACAGTAAAGACATACTACACCGATGACGCTCTGTCAGATACTGTGACCATGACGATAGATAAGGAGTACCGTCAGAGGACCACATCTTACTGGCGCATCAATGTGACGGAAACCAAGACAGCCAAAGCTGCCAACAGCAAGAGGATCACTCTTACCACTCGTAACATCGATCCTCCGAGCCTTTCGGCACGTGCGGCAGTTATCTACCGTGTCGATGATAACAACGGAGACGGGACTCTTATCTATACAAAGAATTCGACCACGAAGAGAGCGCAGGCCAGCACGACCAAGCTCATGACTGCGGTCCTTCTCATGGAGAGCGGTAAGATCAACACCAAGACCAAGATCTCCAAGCATGCTGCTCAGACTCCGTGGTCAGGACACTTTGTTAAGGGTGACACCTACCACACTAAGGATCTTCTGTATGCTCTGCTGATGCCGTCAGCGAACGATGCCGCAACGGCTCTTGCTGAGAAGGTCGGCGGCTCCGAGTCCAAGTTCGTCAAGATGATGAACAAGAAGGCTGCTGCTATGGGTCTCACGAATACGTCCTTCCGCAACCCGCACGGGCTGGATGCAGACGGACACTACACGACCGCCAAGGATCTGGCAAAGCTGACCGCTGTCGCATACAGGTATCCGCTGATAAGCGATGCGTGGAACACCAAGGTCAAGACTATCAAGAGCATCAAGAAGAAGAGACGCTGGACGCTCTGGACTACCAATGCCATCTTCGGATATGACAGCAACTTCAGAGGCGGTAAGACAGGCACTACCGGAAATGCTGCCTGCTGCTTCACCGGCGTATATGAATACAAAGGCGAGACCTATGTAACGACCGTCCTCGGCAGCGGATATGGTTTCACCAGATGGGCTGATACCAAGAAGCTCCACAAATACATCAAGCAACACGCGGCTACATACTATTGATCAGCCGTTTATAAACAACAGAAAACAGCAACATCAACACTTAACGGAATGCGTCCTGACAGTTGCGATGCTGCTGTTTTTTGATCTTTACTTTCTGTATCCTTGCGGATTGGTGCTCTGCCACTTCCAGGCGTCGCGGCATATCTCGTCTATACCGCGAGTCGCCTCCCATCCGAGGATCTCTTTCGCTTTGTCCGCATTAGCCCAGCTGTCCTGAACATCTCCGGCTCTTCTCGGACCTATCTCATACTTAACAGGTTCCCCGCATGCTTTACCGAATGCCTCGACCATCTGCAGCACACTGTACGGATTACCTGTACCGAGATTGAAGACCTCCGTACCCTTGCCGGCAGCTGCGAACTCTGCTGCTTTGACATGTCCTTCTGCGAGATCCATCACAT